>JAZQVW010000001.1:0-13605 GCA_045632025.1 Candidatus Avispirillum sp.
TTTGAAAAGGGCGAAAAGATCAAGGTGTTTGAGGGATGTATGCCTGTTGAGGTCATGGCAAAGCGCGGCGAGGACACACTTCGCTTCGGCCCAATGAAGCCCGTAGGTCTTCATAAGCCCGGATGCGAGGATAGCTATTACGCAGTGGTTCAGCTTCGCCGTGAAAACGAAAGCGGAACTATGTATAATATCGTTGGATTCCAGACTCATCTCACATTTCCTGAGCAGAGAAGAGTGTTCAGAATGATTCCCGGCCTTGAAAATGCCGATTTTCTCAGATACGGCGTAATGCATAGAAATACGTTTCTCAATTCTCCCGAATTGCTGAATCCCGATTATTCTATGCGTGAAAACGAAAATCTCTTCTTCGCAGGCCAGATGACAGGCGTTGAGGGCTATATCGAGTCTGCGGCGTCAGGCTTTGTTTGCGGTGTTTCTGCGGCAGCAAAGGCAAACGAAAAGGAGCCTTATATTTTCCCCGACGTAACAATGATCGGCGCAATGGCACAGTACGTTAGCTGTGGCGGCGCTGCAGCATTCCAGCCTATGAATGCTAATTTCGGTATTATAAGAAATCCCGAAATGAAGATAAAGGGCGGAAAAAAGCCCAGATATGAATACTATGCTAAGCGTTCACTTGACGTGATCGACGCGGTTGTGGCAGAAAATAAAATCTGATTTTAGGAGGTAATGAAAATGGCAAATCTTGAAAATCTTCCCCTTGAGCTTTCCGGTCTTGAGAAATGTCTCGGCTATAAATTCAATAATATAGATCTGCTTCGCACAGCAACAACTCATTCCTCCTATGTAAACGAGGTAAAAACAAGGGGCGAGGTGCTTGAGTGTAACGAGCGCCTTGAGTTTCTTGGAGATTCAGTGCTTTCCATTATTGTCAGCAGATATCTTTTTGCTGAGTATAAGGATATCCAGGAGGGCGATCTCACAAAGATCAGAGCAAGCGTAGTGTGCGAAAAGGCGCTTGCAAAGTATTCTCGCGAGATCGGCCTTGGAAATTATCTTCTTCTCGGCAGAGGAGAGGAAAATAATAGGGGCAGAGAAAGAGCTTCTATCATAGCAGATGCATTTGAGGCTGTTCTCGGAGCATTCTATCTTGATACAAACTTTAACAGCGAGCCTATAGCAAAATTCCTTATGCCGTTCGTTACCAAGGAAATTGAATTTATCCGCTCTTCTGCATCCTTTGTTGATTATAAAACAACACTTCAGCAGATAGTTCAGCAGGCAAACGGCGAGCGTCTTGAATATGTTCTTGTGGGTGAAAGAGGCCCCGATCACAGCAAGACCTTCACGGTTGAAGCGAGACTCAATTCCAACGTTATCGGCAGCGGAGAGGGCGCGTCTAAAAGAGAAGCGGAGCAGATGGCCGCAAAGAAGGCTCTTGAAATTTTTAAATAAAACGGAAGTAATATGAAGCATATTAATATACCGCTGTTTATACAGCATATGGGCTGCCCGAATCAGTGCGTTTTTTGTGACCAACGCGCTATCACGGGGGCCCCTTCCTTTTGTTATGAGAAGGTAGAAAAGGATATAGAAAGCGTTCTTTCAACCGCAGAGGACGCAGAATGTGAGATCGCCTTTTTCGGTGGATCATTTACGGGAATAGACAGAGAACTGATGATAAGTCTCCTTGATATTGCCGAGGGATACGTAAAGGACGGCAGAGTAAAGGGCATAAGAATGTCCACTCGCCCCGATTATATTTCCGAGGAAATTTGCGATATACTTGAGCGATATACCGTATCTCAGATAGAGCTTGGGATCCAGAGTATGTCCCAAAGGGTTCTTGATGCATCCAAAAGAGGACATACAGTAGAGGCAACAGTAAGTGCATGTGAGCTTCTTCAAAAAAGAGGCTTTTCTTTCGGAGGCCAGATGATGGTAGGTCTTCCTGCATCGGATGGAGAGGCGGAAATTGAAACTGCAAAAAGAATTTGCGAAATGGGCGCATCATCCACGCGAATATATCCTCTCGTAGTATTTAAAAACACCCCTTTGGCAAAAATGACGGAAAGGGGAGAGTATACGCCTCTGACCATTGAGGAAGCGGTAGATAGAGCGGTAGATGTTTATGAGGTGTTCCTCCAAAATAACGTGCAGTGCCTTAAAATAGGTCTCCATGAAACGGAGAGCCTCCATAGCGAGGATTCTTACCTTGCAGGACCTAATCACAGCGCCATGGGAGAGCTTGTAAAGGGTGAGATATACAGACGCGAGATTATGAAAAAATCCAAGCTTCTGCCTGAAACTTCAGATAAAAATCTTGCTATTGAAGCCCCTAAGGGATCAACCTCTAAAATCATAGGCCAAAAAGGTGTAAATAAGCAAAAAATTATTGGTGAATTAGGCGTTAAAAGCATTAAAATCCTTGAAAAATCCGATTTGAAGGAGTATAATATATCTGTTAAACTATTTTAAAATCGCGACAAATGCCTAAATTGGCATATAATAAATAGAAAGGAAGTGAGTGGCGTGTATCTGAAAACCCTTGAGTTGCACGGATTTAAATCGTTCCCTGAGAAAACGGTTCTTCATTTTAATCCCGGTTCCACAATTATCGTCGGACCTAACGGAAGCGGTAAATCCAACGTAACAGATGCTATGCGATGGGTGTTGGGAGAGCTTTCCAGCAAGAACATCCGAGGAACCAAAATGGAAGACGTTATCTTCGTTGGTGCCGACGGACATCGCCCCATGAGCTTTGCGGAGGTATCCGTAACCTTTGATGATTCCGAGGAACCCAGAAAGCTGAATTGCCCCTATGAAGAGGTAACAGTTACAAGAAGATATTACAGAGCCGGTGAAAGTGAATATTTCATAAACCGTAAGCCCTGCCGTCTTAAGGACATCAATGAGCTCTTTATGAATACAGGTATCGGCCGTGAGGGATATTCTATCGTTGGTCAGGGTAAGATCGCTGAGATCATTTCCAAGAAAAGTGAAGACCGCCGCGGTATCTTTGAGGAAACCGCAGGCATCACCAAGTATAGATATAAGAAAAACGAAGCGCAGAAGAAGCTCAATGAAACTGACGAGAATATGACTCGTATTCTTGATATTTTCACAGAGATAGAAAGCAGAATCGGGCCCCTTGAGCGCGAAGCTCAGAAGGCAAGAAAATATCTTGAGCTTTATGATGAGAAGAAACAGCTTGACGTTTCTCTCTGGCTTCTTGATATCGAAAAGATCAGATGCGATGTTGATAAGGTAACAGCGGATTGCCGTCTTTCTGCTCATGAGCTTGAAATGGCTGATGACGAATCCACTCAGCTTGAAACGAAGTATCAGCGCCTTTTCGATATTTCTCAGGAAAATAAGCAGCACAGTGCACAGCTTTATGATGAGATAAAGAGCATCACAGAAGCTATCCACACAGCTGAAAATAAATACAGACTGCTTGAAAACGATATCCTCCACGCTGAAACAAGGATTTCCGCATCCAAGGAAGCGGCTGAGAAGAACGCTGAGGCTATCAGTAAGGAAGAGCAGTATGAGGCGGCGCAGACAGCGCGCCTTGAGGAAAACAAAAACGAAACTGATAAGGTCCTCGCTGAGATTGATAAGCTTGGTGAGGAAAAGGTTCAGTATACAGCGAAGGTAGAAGTTCTTGAAAAGGAGCTTGAGGATTCCCTTGCAGTTCATCAGGGATACGAAAGTGAGATCGCAGATCTTAACGTTCGCCTTGAGGTCCTCCGCGCAAGCATCAGCGACCAGAGCGAAAGAGAATCAACCATCCGCCTTGACGTTGCTAAGTACGAGCAAAAGCTCAGCGATATCGTAAATGAGGCAGATGATTGCAGAAAAAGCGTTGAAACGTATGAGGCTGCGCTTAAAAAGTCAGACGATGCAGTTGCTGAATGCGACCGTCAGCTTCTTACAATTTCCGATAAAATTGAAAATCTTCGCCGTGAGCATAGCGCAAACGTAGCCTCAGCAGAGGCTATTTCAAGCCGAATCGCGGCGCTCAAAAGAATGCAGGAGCATTTTGACGGATATAATAATAGCGTCAAGTTCGTAATGAATAAATCCTCAGAGGGTAAGCTCAGAGGAATCCACGGTCCTATCTCCAGTCTTATAAAGGTTAAGGACCAGTACATAGTTGCTCTTGAAACTGCATTTGGTGCAGCACTTCAGAATATAGTTGTTGATGATGAGGCTTCAGCTAAGTCTGCTATCCGTACTCTTAAAGAGGCAGGAGCCGGCAGAGCAACGTTCTATCCTCTTTCCAGTATTGCAGGTCAGGATAAAACAAGAGAGCTTATAGATGCTAAAAATCATCCCGGCTTTGTAGGATACGCAAACGAGCTGCTTAGCTGTGACGCTAAATACGATAACATTATAAGCAGCGTGGTCGGTAGGATCGCAGTTTTTGATAATATCGATAATGCCTCCGACGTTGCAAGAAAATGCGGCTGGAAGATCCGTATAGTAACACTTGACGGTCAGCAGATCAATATGGGTGGTTCATTTACGGGTGGTTCCGTTCGCCGTGATTCAGGCGTTCTTTCCCGCGGCTCTCATATTGATAAGCTTGAGGCGGAAAAGAAGGAGCTTGATAAAAAGGTTGAAGTATCCGATTCTGAGCTGAAGAAGTATATGGATAAGTCCTCCGAGCTTTCAGCCTATAGAAGAAAAGAGGATGAAAAGGCTAAGCTTTCCGAGGTCCTTCTCAGAACAGAAAGAGCACAGCTTGATGAGCTTGAGGCTAACCGTAGCGTTACAGAAAATCTCCTTTCACAGCTTAAGAGTGATATGGAAAAGCTCTCCGAGGTTGGTAAGCGCGGCGGTGCCGATGCTGTGGCTCTTGAGGAGGAGATAGAAAAGCTTCGTGCAATGGCTCAGTCCGTTTCCGAGGAACGAGCTGAAACAAGCATTGAAAAGGGAGAATATGAGGATAAGCTTGACGAGATCGCAGAAAAGAATAATGCGGCTCAGCTTTCTCTTGTTTCTCTTATGCGCGATGCTGAAAATATCAACGAAATGATAATGGCTTCGAAGGAAAGAAGCAGCGCGCTCAGAGGAGATGCCGAGGGATATAAAACAGACGTTGAGATCCTTGTTGCATCTATCGATGAGATCAGAAGCCAGATCGAAGAAAAGAAGAGCGAGGCAAAGGAACTCTCAGGTAAGCTCAGTGAAACTGAGGCTGAAAGAGAAAAGCTTGTAAGCGCTTCTGATGAATACGATAAAAAGCTTAATGAGATCCGCTTGCAGATGCAGGACCTTTCCGCAAAGAAGGAGCTCTTTGTGCGAGCGCATGCGGCAAACGAATCCAAACTTGAAAGACTTGTTTCCGAGGTTGATAAGATGACAAGCCGTCTTTGGGACGACTATGAGCTTACTCACTCTGCGGCAGTCGCTCTCGGCTATCCTGTTATAGAGCCCGAGAAGAGAGCCTCAAGTGCTGCAAGACTTGCGGAGCTGAGAAGCGCAGTTAAATCTCTCGGTCACGTAAACGTTGGCGCAATTGAAGAATATTCCGCGCTCAACGAAAGATACGTTCATCTTAAAGCTCAGATCGAGGACCTTACACAGTCCAAAGCCGAGCTTGAAAAGATAGTGAACTCTATAGAGGACGAAATGAAGAGAATGTTCTCCGAGGCATTTGAGAAGATCAATAAATATTTCGGAGAAACCTTTAAGGAGCTGTTTGGTGGCGGTAGTGCTCATCTGACTCTTACAGATCCTGAAAATATTCTCACGTCCGGTGTTGAGATCAGCGCAGCGCCTCCCGGAAAAATGGTTAAGAGCCTTAACCTTCTGTCCGGTGGTGAGCAGGCATTCGTTGCCATCGCTCTGATCTTTGCACTTATTAAGGTTAACCCCTCTCCGTTCTGTATCTTCGACGAGATCGAGGCAGCACTTGACGAGGTTAACGTTACAAGAGTTGCAAACTACGTGCGTCGCTTCTCCAAGGAACTGCAGATCATTATGATCACACACCGCCGCGGTATGATGGAAACAGCGGATACACTCTACGGTGTAACGATGCCCCGTCGCGGTATTTCAAAGGTATTCACACTTGACGTTAATGCAGTAGCAGAAAACCGCTCAAGCGTTGATGAATTCCTTAAATAAGAAAGGTTTATATAATGGGCTTTTTTGACAGATTAAAGGGAGGACTTGCAAAAACAAAGAATGCAGTTCTCGGACAGGTAGATAATATTCTTAAAGCCTTCGTTAAGGTCGATGAAGACCTTCTTGAGGAGCTTGAGGAAATACTGATCTGCGCAGATATGGGCTTTGAAACAACTGAGGAGATCATGGATGAGCTTCGCGAGGCTGTAAAGGATGGCAGACTCAAGGAGGCAACCCAGGTAAAAGAAGCGCTTAAATCTCTTCTTCGTGAAAAGGTTGGAGAGGGAAGCCCCCTTAACCTTGAAACGTCTCCCTCCGTTATTCTCATTATCGGTGTAAACGGCGTTGGTAAAACAACGTCTATCGGTAAGATAGCGGCTAACCTTAAGGCGCAGGGAAAAACAGTTGTTGTAGCTGCAGCAGATACCTTCCGTGCCGCGGCAATCGAGCAGCTCCAGGTATGGACAGACAGAGCGGGCGTTGAGCTTATAAAGCAGAGTGAGGGCAGTGACCCTGCGGCAGTTGTTTTTGATGCTTGCGCAGCAGCTAAAAAAAGAAATGCCGACGTTCTTATAGTAGACACTGCGGGCAGACTCCATAATAAGAAAAACCTTATGAACGAGCTTGCAAAGATCGATAGAGTTATCGGCCGCGAGCTTCCCGGTTCATCAAGAGAAACTCTTCTTGTCCTTGACTCAACAACAGGTCAGAACGCAGTTATGCAGGCAAAGGAATTCAAGGAAAGCGCGGATATATCCGGTCTTATTCTTACAAAGCTTGACGGTACAGCTAAGGGCGGCGCCGTGTTCAGCATTAAGAGAGTCCTTGATATTCCCGTTAAATTCATTGGAGTTGGTGAGCAGATAGACGATATGCAGCCCTTTGACGCTGATATGTTCGTTGATGCTTTGTTTGATTGATATGGAAATAGTACTTGCTTCTAAAAACAAAAATAAGATCAAAGAGATGCAGCAGCTTGTAAACGAGCTTTGCGAAAGAGATATCAAGATCCTTTCTCTCGAGGATATCGGCTTTAACGGTGATATTGTTGAGGATGGTAACTCGTTTGAGGAAAATGCTGCTATCAAGGCGTCAGTTCCCGCTATGATGGGATATTACGGTATTGCCGACGACTCAGGCATCACCGTTGACTATCTCGGAGGCGCACCCGGAATCTACTCAGCAAGATATTCCGGAGAGGGAGCAACGGACGAATCCAATAACGAAAAGCTTATGGCAGAAATGCAAGGCGTTCCTTATGAAAAAAGAGGCGCCGCATATGCCTGTGCAATAGCATTTGCTTCTCCTAAGGACAAGCAGCTTGATGCAGGTGATCCCGAGCTTTCAGATTTTGCAACCAAGCATAGTAATAAAGAAATCACAGTAAATGCATTCAAGGGTGAGTGCAGAGGACTTCTTCTTGATTACTATCAGGGCAACGGCGGATTCGGCTACGATCCTATGTTCTATGTAAAGGAATTTGATAAGACCTTTGCAGAAACAACGTCAGAAGAAAAAAACAGTATAAGCCATAGAGGAAAGGCGCTTAAAGCATTTGCCGCTTGGCTTAATAATTTGGAGAAATAAATGTTAACAAGTAAACAGAGAGCAACTCTTAGAGCAATGGCAAACCCTATCGATACGATTTTTCAGGTAGGCAAGGGCGGAGTAAACGAACAGATGTGTAAGAGCATTTCAGACGCTCTTGAAGCAAGAGAGCTTATAAAGCTCAAGGTTCTTGATAATTCCGATTACACAGCAAAGGAAGCTGCAAACGAGATAGCAGAGGCAGTTGGAGCCGACGTTGTTTCTGTTGTGGGAAAGAAATTTGTTCTGTATAAGGAATCAAAAGAAAACAAAACGATTCTTATCTGATCATGAAAATAGGACTTTACGGCGGTACCTTTTCGCCGCCGCATATGGGACATATAAGAGCGGCAAAATGCTTTGTGGAAGGCGCTCAGCTTGATAAGCTCATTATTATGCCCGCGGGCATCCCTCCTCATAAGGCTGTGCTTGATCCGATTCCCAATGAAAATAGACTTGAAATGACAAAGATCGCGTTTTCGGGCATAGGAGAAGTAAGCGACTATGAAATGAAAAAGGATGGAGCATCCTATACTTACCTGACACTCAGATGGTTGAAGGATCAGGTTGAGGGTGATATATATCTTTGTATGGGCGAGGATATGTTTCTTTGTCTTGACCGTTGGCGTGAGGCTTCGGAGATATTTGCTTTGGCGCATATAATCTGCCTTAAAAGAGAGGATTGTCCTTTTGAAGAGATCAATGAGAAAAAGCTTGAGTTTGAGAAAAGCTTTGATGCTGACATCACTATTCTCTCATATGAGCCTCTTCCGGTTTCATCAACCGAGATCAGAGAAAACTTAAAAAACGGCAGAAGCACAAAAGGGCTCTTGTCGGATGAGGTTGCGGAGTATATTTCCGCAAATAATCTATATACTTGATTGAAAGGAGCGCTGGGATGAAGCTTGAAATAACAGAAGCAATGCTTGCTGAGCTGAGAGAAAAGGTTAGAGATTATTTAAAGCCTAAGCGCTATGCTCATACGTTGGCGGTTGAGGAAGAAGCTGCTTGCCTTGGTGAGATATATCTTCCCGAAGATGTTAACAGACTTCGTGCAGCAGCGCTTTTACACGACATAACTAAAAAATTAGATTTGTCGGAACACTTGCAAATTTGTAAGATGTTTGATATAATGTTCGGTGATTCTCCGGAAATGGAGAAGAAGCTGTTTCATTCAAAAACTGCTCCTGCAATAATTGAAAGAGACTTTGCGGGCTTTTATGACGATGATATTCTTTCTGCCGTAAGATGGCATACGACTGGTAGAGAGAATATGACAGTTTTTGAAGCTTTGGTATATTTAGCGGATTATATTGAAAAAACAAGAACCTTTGAGGACTGTGTAACCCTACGAAACTATTTTTACAATGAACTACAGTCCGAAAATGGATCTCCTATAGAGGTTTTGAGAAAAACTATGGTCATTTCTTTTGATATGACGATTAAGAATCTCTTAGAGGAAAACGGCCTTGTTGATTTGGATACAATATCTGCAAGAAACAGTTTTATAAAGAATAATTGTTTCTCGGATTATATTAAGGAGTAATTATGGAGAGTAAAAGAAGAAATATTCCTGAAAATGAGGGTATGCATGAAAGTAACCTTCATCAGACAGGTGAGGTACAAGCAACTATGGATGATTCCATCCCTATGCCTCCTCAGAAGGAAAAGAAGCCTAAAAACAAAAATACAAAGAAGATAATTCTTGCAGTTGTAGCTGTGGTTGTGGTTGCACTTCTTGCAGTTGCAGGGTATGCGGCAAGCGTGTTCTTCCTTTATGAGCCCGAGGTAGGTAATCCCGGCAATTCTGTTGAAGATCTTCCTTTCGTTCCTTCTGTTGACGAGAATAACGGAGATAGTGAAGGTAACGGAAATATCAATATCGAAACTGTTGATAAGCAGTACAACTTCCTTGTTGTTGCAAGAGATAAGGTTTCCGGCCTTACAGACGTTATGATGATCATCAACTACAATATCACAAAGCAGAGCCTTAGTGTTATGCAGGTTCCCCGTGATACTTACGTAGAGGTTGAAAACTATTATTACCATAAGATCAACGGTATTTATTCTTATTTTGAGAAAAACAGAAGAGGTGAGAGCAACGCTTCAAGAGATGCTCTCAGAGATGTTGCCGACTATCTTGAAAAGAATCTTTGTATCAAGATCCATTATACAGCGAAGATGGACATTGATGGCTTCGGTGATATAGTAGATGCCATTGGCGGTGTTGAAATGTACGTTCCTCAGGATATGTATTATTCCGATCCTAATCAGGATCTGTATATTAACCTGAAGGAAGGCTATCAGACCCTTAACGGTGATAAGGCAGAGCAGTTTGTTCGCTACAGATACGGTCTTGCTAACGGCGATATCGGTAGAGGAGATATGCAGAAGCTGTTTATGACAGCATTCATTCAGAAGCTTCAGTCATCTCTTAGCGGAAAGGACGTAGGTAAGCTTACGGAGCTTGCAGGCATCGTATACGGATGCATCGAAACAGACCTTAGTCTTAACGATATGGTTTATTTCGGCAAGAACTTCCTCGGCCTCACAGGCGGCGCTGCAGTTGATATGAATAATATCAATATGCTCACAATGCCCGGCGGTGGATTCTATTACGAGCTTTCTTACTATTCTCTTAACCGCGAGAGCACAGTAGATATCATCAATAAGTATTTCAATATTTATAATTTTGATATCGGATCTTCCTTTGACCCCAATAAGCTTTTCTTGAACGAGAACAGCGATAAGGCAGTTAGCATGTATAATCTTCCTAAGGATAAGCTTGAAACAGATATTTATAACGCAGGAGAAGAAAACTCCTGATTGAGAGGTAATATAATGGCAGAATTTGAAACAATGGAAAATATGGCTCCCTCCGCTGAGATAACTCTCGCAAGCACTGAGCCTAAAGACGTTGCTGAATTTGCAGTTAAGATTCTTGATGCAAAGAAAGCAAAGGATATTAAGCTTCTCTACGTTGAGGATAAAACAAGCATCGCAGATTATTTTATCATCTGCACAGGTAATTCCAAAACACAGGTAAGCTCTCTTTCTGAGGAAATTGAATTCCGTTTCTCTCAGAATGGAATCAAGCCTCTTCATATAGAGGGAAGACGCGGCGATACATGGATCCTTTCTGACTACGGTTCCATTATTCTTCACGTTTTCAGCGCTGATCAGCGTGACTTCTATAAGATCGAAAAGCTCTATGATGAAGGCAGCGAGGTTGATATTTCCTCACTTATTACAAACGACTGATTTTAATTTAAGGATATAAGCAAAGCAATGAGATACGATTTTAAATCAATAGAACCCAAGTGGCAGCAGAAGTGGGAAGATGCCAAGGTTTTTGAAGCCAAGGACCATAGCGATAAGCCTAAGTTCTTTGGTATGGTAGAGTTCCCCTATCCCAGCGGAGCAGGTATGCACGTTGGACATATCAAGGCGTATTCCGGTCTTGAAGTTATTTCAAGAAAGAGAAGAATGCAGGGCTATAACGTTCTCTTTCCTATCGGCTTTGACGCCTTCGGTCTGCCTACAGAAAACTACGCGATCAAAACAAATATCCATCCCCGTAAGGTAACGGATATGAATATTGAAAAGTTCACAGAGCAGCTCAAGAGAGTAGGCTTCTCCTTTGACTGGTCTAGAGTAGTTGACACAACTGATGAAAACTACTATAAGTGGACACAGTGGATATTCCTCAAGATGTTTGATAACGGACTTGTTTTCCGTGATAAAGCTCTTGTAAACTATTGCCCCCACTGTAAGGTAGTTCTCTCTAACGAGGACTCTCAGGGCGGTAAGTGCGATATCTGCCACAGTGATATCGTTCAGAAGTCAAAGGATGTTTGGTACCTCCGTATTACAGAGTACGCAGATAAGCTTCTTGCAGGTCTTGAAGAGGTTGATTATCTTCCTAACATCAAGATGCAGCAGGTAAACTGGATCGGTAAGTCCACAGGCGCATTCGTTAAGTTCGGTCTTAAGGATCTTGACGAGCAGCTTATGATCTATACAACAAGACCTGATACACTCTTCGGTGTAACCTTTATGGTTATCGCTCCCGAGCATCCCATCCTTGATAAGTATGCTGATAAGATCGGTAATATGGATGAGATCGAGGCTTACAGAGCAGAGTGTGCTAAGAAGACTGAGTTTGAAAGAACACAGCTTGTTAAAGATAAGACGGGCGTTTGCGTAGACGGTCTTGTTGGTATAAACCCCGTAAACGGCAAGGAGATTCCCGTTTATATTTCCGACTACGTAATGATGGGCTACGGCACAGGCGCGATTATGGCAGTTCCTGCTCACGACCAGAGAGACTATGAATTCGCTAAAAAGTTCGGTATTGATATCATTGAGGTAATAAAGGGCGGCGATATCGCGGTTGAAGCTTATGCAGGCGATGGCGAAATGGTTAACTCCGAATTCCTTAACGGTTATACAAAGAAGGCTGATTCCATTGATAGAATGATCGAGGAGCTTACAAAGACAGGCGCAGGCGAAAAGGGCGTTCAGTTCAAGATGAAGGACTGGGCATTCAACCGTCAGCGTTACTGGGGTGAGCCTATTCCGATCGTTCATTGCGATACATGCGGTATGGTAGGCGTTCCTTATGAGGAGCTTCCTCTTCGTCTGCCTCCCGTTGAAAACTTTGAGCCTGGCGAAGGCGGCGAAAGCCCTCTTGCTAAGCTTGAAAACTTCGTAAATTGCACTTGTCCCAAGTGTGGCAAGCCTGCAAGACGTGAAACAGATACAATGCCTCAGTGGGCAGGCTCCTCCTGGTATTACCTCCGCTATATCGACCCGAACAACGCAGATGTGTTTGCTGATCAGGAAAAGCTTAAGTATTGGCTTCCCGTTGACTGGTATAACGGCGGTATGGAGCATGTTACACGTCATATGATCTACTCTCGCTTCTGGCATCATTTCCTTTATGACCTTGGCGAGGTACCCACAGCAGAGCCTTATGCAAAGAGAACTGCTCAGGGTCTCATCCTCGGTCCTGACGGAGATAAGATGAGTAAATCCAAGGGTAACGTTGTTGACCCCAACGACGTTGTTGATGAATACGGTGCAGACGTTCTCAGAGTATACGTACTCTTTATGGGCGACTACGAGAGCGCAACACCCTGGAATGACAGCAGCATGAAGGGCTGTAAGCGCTTCCTTGAGCGTGTTGCAGGCCTCACAGAAATGGCTAAGGGCAATGGTGTAACACCTGAGCTTGAGGTTGATTTCCATAAGACTATCAAGAAGGTATCCTCCGATATTGAAGCTATGAAGTTCAATACAGGTATTGCCGCAATGATGGCTCTTATCAATAAGATCTATGAGGTTGGACATCTTACAGTAGACGAGCTTAAGACTTTTGCAGCTCTCCTTTGCCCCTATGCACCCCATATCTGTGAAGAGATCTGGGAGCAGTGCGGCGAAAAGACTCTCCTTGCTGAGAGTGCTTGGCCCACATATGACGAGGCAAAGACAGTAGATGCAACGATTGAGATCGCAGTTCAGATCTGCGGTAAGCTTCGTTCCACAATTACAATTGCAAAGGATGCAACAAAGGAAGAAGCAATTGAAGCAGCAAAGGCTGACGAAAAGATCGTTTCTATGCTTGAGGGCAAGAACATAGTAAAGGAAATCTATGTTCCCGGTAAGATCGTAAATATTGTTGCAAAATAATATTTTTCCATATTTATGCTTGACAAGCATAAAAGAAAACGCTATAATATTACGGTAGTGTGCAAACGGCACATTTTCATTGGCAGTAGCGAAGGGAGGGAAATTAGAAAATGGCAGAAATCAGAGTTAAAGAGAATGAAACTCTTGACAGCGCGCTTCGTCGCTTTAAGCGTCAGTGCCAGAGATCCGGTATTCAGGCCGAGCTTCGCAAGAGAGAATGCTACGAAA
>JAZQVW010000002.1:0-8017 GCA_045632025.1 Candidatus Avispirillum sp.
ATAAGAGCCTCGTAGAAGGCAAGATACTCCTCTTTATTCATAGGGCAATTGATATAGTCAGGGGTTCCCTTATCATATCTTGAAGCAAAGAACGCCTTATCCATATCAATAGTTGAAAAGTCTACGATGGGAGCTGCCGCATCAAAGAAGGAAAGCTTCTGTCCGCCTACGAGAGCAGAGATCTTTTCTGCAAGAGCATCGGAGGTGAGCGGCCCTGTTGCGATGATATTGATATCCTCTGTGGGGATCTCCGTTACCTCAGCCTCTACGATCTCAATATTGGGATGATTCTTTATTTTATTTGTTATATACTCAGAAAAAAGCTTTCTGTCAACGGCGAGAGCGCCGCCTGCAGCGACCTGTGTTGCATAGGCTGCCTCCATTATAAGAGAGCCCATACGGCGCAGCTCTTCCTTAAGAAGACCTACACCGCTGGTCACGTCGTTACTTCTGAGAGAATTGGAGCAAACGAGCTCTGCAAAGGTATCGCTATGATGAGCAGGTGTTTTCTTTACGGGCTTCATTTCCCAGAGCACTACCTTATGTCCGCGCTCCGCTGCCTGCCACGCGGCTTCACAGCCTGCAAGACCTGCACCTATAACATTAATTTTCTTCATTTGTTTCAGCTATACTTTCTGATTTATATCCGCAACCCTCTTTTTTACAAATAAGGTTGTCCTTACCCTTCTTACGATAAAGCATTTCGCCGCACTCGGGGCACTTCTCTGCTGTGGGCATATCCCAGGAGGAGAACTTACACTCGGGATACTTGGAGCAGGAATAGAACACTGTTCTGTTCTTGCCGTACTTTGTTACGATCTCGCTTCCGCAATCGGGGCAATTTACACCAAGGCCCTTACCCTTCTGCTTTGTGAACTTACATTCAGGATACTTTGAGCAGGCATAGAAGGAGCCGTAGCGTCCGCTTCTCATAACCATATCAGATCCGCATTTTTCACACTTACAGGGTTCATCCGCTTCATCTTCAAGAGGTAATACTACCTCTTTCTTTACGAGGGGCTTTGTATTCTTACACTCAGGATAGTTGGGACAAGCCGCAAACTTACCAAAGCGTCCGTTTTTAAGGATCATTGTGCTTCCGCACTTATCGCAGATGATATCTGTTTCCTCAACGGGAACCGTGATATCCTCCTTTGAGATAGTTGATTCTGCTTTTTCAAGCTCTGCGCTGAAAATGCCGTAGAACTTATTAAGCATTTCCTCCATATCTGTGTTACCTTCTTCAATTGAGTCAAGGCTATCCTCCATAGAGGACGTGAACTTATAGTCAACGATATCGGAGAAATTCTTCACCATAATATCTGTGATGACCTCACCAAGGGGGGTGGGCACGAGGGACTTTCCGTCGCGGGAAACGTATCCTCTGGAGATAATGATAGTGATGATAGGGGTATAGGTTGAGGGTCTGCCGATTCCCTTTTCCTCAAGGAATTTTACAAGAGATGCTTCCGTATATCTTGCAGGGGGCTCTGTGAAATGCTGATCACAGGAAACGCCAAGGTTACGGAGAACGTCACCGCGAGAGATCTCGGGAAGCTTCTTATTCTTTTCCTCATCAACCTCGTCTGTGGACTCTTCGTAAACTGCCATAAAGCCGTTGAACTTTACTGTATAGCCGCTTGCTCTGAAGCTGCAACCGCCGCATTCGAGCTCTGCCGCTACTGTATCAAGCTCTGCATCCTGCATCTGGCTTGCTACGAATCTATCCCAGATAAGCTTATAGATCTTATACTGGTCGTTTGAGAGATACTTCTTTACCTTCTGAGGCTCAAGCTTCATAGAAGAGGGACGGATAGCTTCGTGTGCATCCTGCGCGTTAGCCTTTGTCTTATATACACGGAAATTAGCAGGAGCATACGCTTCGCCGTACTTCTCTGTGATATAAGCCTTGGCTGCTGCCTGTGCTTCGCTTGAAACACGGAGAGAGTCAGTTCTCATATATGTGATAAGGCCCTGAACTCCGTCGCTTCCGATATGAATACCTTCATAAAGCTCCTGGGCTACTCTCATTGTACGCTGAGTCTGGAAATTGAGTTTACGGGAAGCCTCCTGCTGCATTGTGGAGGTTGTAAAGGGAGGTGTGGGATGCTTAACCCTAGTTCCCTTCTTAACGTCTGCAACGACGAAGCTTTTGCCTTCTACGCTGTTGCGCACAAGCTCTGCCTCGGAAGCAGAATTAACTTCCTTTTTATCCTTTGAGCCTGCATCACCGTGGTAACGTACAACAAGTGCATTTCCCTTTTCTGTTTCGAGGGAAGCGTCAATTGTCCAATACTCGCGGGGGATGAACGCTCTGATCTCGTTTTCACGCTCAACGATGATTCTTGTTGCTACAGACTGTACTCTTCCTGCAGAAAGGCCGCTTTTAACTGTTTTCCAAAGGAAGGGGCTGAGCTTATAGCCAACGAGTCTGTCAAGAATTCTTCTTGCCTGCTGTGCGTTTACGATATCCATATCGATCGCACGGGGCTTCTTTATTGCTTCCTTAACGGCTGATTTTGTCAGCTCGTTAAAGGTTATTCTTTTTACCTTTTCTTCGGGAACACCCAGAGCTGTTGCAAGATGCCAGGAAATTGCCTCACCCTCACGGTCAGGGTCAGTTGCAAGGAAAACTCTGTCGGCCTTCTTTGCTTCCTTCTTCAGCTCCTTGATAAGGTCTCCTTTTCCTCTGATATTGATATAGTGAGCGCTGAAATTATTTTCAACGTCGATACCAAGAGAGGACTTGGGCAGGTCTCTTACGTGGCCCTTAGACGCTACTACCTTATAGCTTGAGCCGAGAAAGCCCTTAATGGTATTTATCTTGGCAGGAGACTCCAATATTACAAGATTTGTCATATACTGTTTTAAATTCCCTTCAATATATAATCGTACACGGATATAGATTATACCCATTTAGCAGTATTTTTGCAATACCCTTTTTCTGATTTTTTCAAATACCCTCATCAAGCTCGGTTATTGCAGGCTCGCCAACCTCTTCGTCATCGGCGTGGCGCATAAAATATCCGCCTGCTCCGGACTCGACAGCGCCGGATATCTCAAGAAGCGTAAGAGAGGCGAGAATACTTGAAATAGGTATACCGGAAGCCGCTCCTATCTCCTCTGCAAGCATGGGAATATCGGGAGTCATAGCGCGATATACTGCCTTTTCCGTTTCTCCGAGGCTATCAAAATCAACGGTTGCCACCCTCGTTTTCTGTTCTTCAAAGGGAGGCTCCTTTATCTTTTTATTTTTGGCCTCTGCCTTTTTCTTCTTTTTAGGCAGGATCTTAATTTCCTCATCCTCTTCCTCTGCCTTTCTTTCGGGCAAGGCTACTTTTTTAACGTCCAAGGTATGTGGATAAACAAATTCATAGCGGGCTAATATGTCCTCAGGCGACGTTACTGCATCCGCTCCGGTTTTGATGAGAAAGTTTGTTCCTTCAGCGCCCACTTCTCCGACCTTACCGGGCACGGCAAACAGATCTCTGCCCTGATAGATGGCGTGGCGTGCAGTTATAAGCGAGCCGCTTCTCATATTACCTTCAATAACGCATACGCACTGAGAAATACCGCTTATTATTCTGTTTCTTATGGGAAAATTCTTTCTGTGGGGAGATACTCCCGGAGAAAACTCAGTTATTACTGCGCCCACCTTGATCACTCTTGAAAGTAGAGCTTCGTTTTCCTTAGGATATACCACGTCAATACCGCAACCAAGCACGGCTACAGTTGTCCCTCCAACGTCAAGTGCGCCACCCATGGCCATTGCATCGCATCCGATAGCGAGTCCGCTTACGAGGCACGCGCCACCGCTTGCAAGTCCATAACCGAATTTATAAGCCATCTCTCTGCCATATTCCGTCATGGAACGTGTTCCCACGACTGCCGCGGCAAACATATTCTCAAAATCCGGCATATTTCCAAGCACATAAAGCACCATAGGTGCATCAACAAGCGATCTGAGAGACGAGGGATAGATCGTATCGTCGGGGCAGATTATTCTGACTCCGCTATCGTCGCACCATTTAATTATATCCTCTTCCTCAGAAATATTCTTATAAAGAAGATTGGATTTTATTCTTTTATCAATTCTGAAATCAACCTGAGACAGAGCATCCTCATCAGCACAGAAAACGTTATACGCATTACCGAAATGTCTTACAAGGCTTACTGCAACCTTGCTTCCTGCTCCGCAGGCATGAGAGAGCCACATCCAATATTTTCTTTGGTCCTTAACTCTCACAGCTCACTTCTCCCGTATTCCCAAAGAATAACCGCTGCAGCTACTGCCGCGTTAAGGCTTTCTGTCTTTCCGCTCATAGGAATGATCATTGTTGCATCACAAGCGGAAAGGATCTCATCAGAGACACCATGTCCCTCGTTACCTATAACGGCGCAATCGCTTCCGTAGATCTTATCCTTACCGAGCGTCATACTATTCTGTGACAATGCAGTTGCTATAACTCTTCTGCCGCTATTCTGAAGCGATTTTATAAGCTCAACGGGTTCTTCCACCACTGTTGTTTTGATCTTGAATAACGCGCCCATAGAGGCTCTTACTGTTTTGGGATTATAAAGGTCTGCACAACCCCAAAGGAGAACTCTGTCATAACCAAACGCTGCTGCGCTGCGAAGGATCGTCCCTACGTTGCCGGGATCACGAACGTTATCAAGGGCGCAAATTCGCTCGCCCTTCAAATCTTCAGCGCTGATGCTACCGTCGCTGTTCTTTTCAACTATAAAGATGATACCGTCGGATGCCTTATCCGTTGTTATCTTATCAAAAGCGCCCTCGGAAAGAATTATAACATCTCCTCCGCTGTTTTCTGCAAGAGAAATATACTCTTTATCCTCTGCTTTATTCTCACGAACAAGCGCATATTTCACCTGCACAAGACCGCACGCCTCCACGCAAAGCTTATACCCTTCGCAAAGATAGAGCCCTGTGTTATCTCTTTCCTTTTTATCCTTCAGCTTAGCAAGTGCTACAACTGTTTCATTTGTTCTTGAGGAAATATATGTTTTCATCTTGTTATCCTCCGATTATTTAAACGTACGACTGAATGTCGCCGCAATGGATATGAAAAGAACCCGCACGCGTGTGCGTGTGGGTTCTTATTTGATCTCAAATTAGAGAGTAGCCTTTGCCTTCTCAACGAGAGCTGCGAAAGCTTCCTTATCAGCGATAGCGATCTCGGAGAGCATCTTTCTGTTGAGAGTGATGCCAGCCTTCTTAAGACCGTTCATGAATGTGGAGTAGTTCATGCCGTTCATCTTAGCTGCAGCGGAGATACGAGCGATCCAGAGCTGTCTGAACTCTCTCTTCTTCTGCTTTCTGCCGATGTATGCATAGTTACCGCTCTTCATTACAGCCTGCTTAGCCATCTTGAAGTGCTTGGACTTAGAACCCCAGTAACCCTTAGCTGCCTTTAATACCTTATTTCTTCTCTTGCGCGTCATCATAGCGCCCTTAACTCTTGCCATCTTTATATTCCCTTTCTGTAGATAAATTCAAAGTTTGGTCTTTCGACTTATTTCATGATAAGTCTCTTGATGTTTGCCTCAAATGCAGGGCTAACGTAGCCAGCAGAACGAAGATGTCTCTTCTGCTTCTGTGTCTTGTTTGTGCTGAGATTGTGGCGGTGTGCGCTGTGATGCATCTTAACCTTACCTGTACCTGTTACGGAGAAGCGCTTAGCAGATGCCTTATGTGTCTTGATCTTACCCATTTTTCGTGTGTCCTTTCGATATTGTGATTTTTATTCAGCTGCTTCTGCAGTTTCCTGCTTTGCAGCCTTTTCGCTGTTTTTACCCTGCTTTAAGGGAGTGAGGAACATGATCATCTGTCTGCCCTCAAGTGCAGGTTTCTTATCAACGGTGGAAACCTCTGCGCATGCTTCCTGGAATCTGGCAATTACTTCCTTACCAAGCTCCTGGTGAGCCATTTCTCTTCCCTTGAAGCGGAGACATACTCTAACCTTGTTACCTTCGGAAAGGAACTTGATAGCTCTGTTTGCCTTAGTATCAAAGTCGTGCTTGTCGATTCTGCAAGAAAGCTGAACTTCTTTGATTTCAACTACCTGCTGTTTCTTTCTCTGCTCTTTAACTCTCTTATCCTGCTCGTAACGGTACTTACCGTAGTCCATAGCACGGCATACAGGCGGAGTCGCCTGAGGTGCGATACAAACAAGGTCAACGCCCTGCTCGTAAGCAAAGTCCTTTGCTTCGTTGAGGCTCATAATGCCTACCTGCTCGCCCTGAGAGTCGAGAAGTCTTACCTCTTTAGCTCTGATGTCATCATTGATGAGAAGCTCTTTAGCGCTTATGGTGGAACACCCCCGATAATAAAATAAAAATTGCGAAGCTTTTAGCTCCGCAAACATCCAAATTCCGCCCGAATCGGGTGAAAATCAAATATTGGACCGATGCTCGACTTCTTCGGCACGGTGAGAACGGAGCGTTCTTCTTCCTTTTACTCCGCTATTATACCCTACCCTCTCCGTCTTGTCAATACCCTTTTTGAAAGTTTTTTTAATTTTTTGTTACATATTCTTTATCCTCCAATTGACAATAATTCTATCGGTGTGGTATCATTATTTTGGAGATAGTTTCATCGCTAATTTTTATTTAATGGAGGGGCTATTATGTTAACAAATAAAGTGATCAAAAAAATATTTATTTTTATAACAACACTTTTTATGATAGCTTTTTGTGTTGGATGCACACATACCGATTCTGACACAAACATTACTGAAGCAACAGACTCAGGCAATGAAGTAACCTCAGAAATTTCAGAAACAACAAATAATCTCGATTCTACCGAAGCAGACACATCCGACTCAAAATCAACTGATACTGAAACTACCGAAACTGATGCTTCTGTAGAAGGCGATATTGATCCAATCGAATTATGTAAAAAATGTGCAAAAAACTATTACTCAAGTATTTTCGCCCCCTATTTTGAACAAGGCGACACAGTAAATCCCGATGGATACATCGAATATTTCATATTCAATGAATTTTACGTTAGAGAAAACGATACCGTAAACGAAAAATACACTCAATACAATACTGAAAACTCAAACGATTATTACGATAACCACTCAATTCCAATTGATGTCGTAGACGGATGGTTGAAAGAACATTTTGACATTATCCCGGACCATACTCTTTCAAAGCGTTTTTACGATGGGAATGGCAATTATAATATCTCTCTTGAAGCAAGAGGTGGGCTATCTGTACACATTTCCAACATAGCAAAAAACGATGACAATGTTTATATAGTAGACGCAATCGGCACCGAATCATACAGCGACATATGCTATATATATTTCACAATCGCTATTGAAATACAGAATAACAGTTTTAAATTCCTTTACTGTAAGGATTCAACACCCAACACAACGTATACACCCGACGATGCAGTAAAAATCCTTGCAGATGCATTTGGATATACCAAAGATGAAGCAGTATATACTGTAATTCATGATGCATTTACGATACCCACATTAGGCAATGACGTATATTGTAATATCATACCGTACGTAACGTCAGGTGATCCTGAACATTTGGCGGGTGATGAATATTTCAGAGTGAAATTCAGTTCCTCAAACAACGTATATGTTTCACTAAACACCGGAGAAATTTATAGGCCAATCTACACAAATGATTCAGGACACACTCCTGAACGAATAGAGCCGTACACACCACTCGCATCTAACGAAATTACCATTGATGCATTTAAGGCCATTGAAAACGTTATGAATGTATATGACAAGCATCAAGATGATACCGTTTATGATTGCCTTCTCCAACTCAAAAATATCAACGAAAAATATTATTATAAAATTACAACTTATAATTTTATTGAATATGACAAAGAAAGATATTCAAGTGGATATGTTCCTACTGAAGGAGATACTTTATACGTAGACATTACCGATGGCAAGGTTTACACCAGCAAGTATAATTACGAGGAAGACAATTACAGTATGATATTATATCAATAATAGAA
>JAZQVW010000003.1:0-7621 GCA_045632025.1 Candidatus Avispirillum sp.
AATAAAAACGGTAGCAGTCCGTTGTCCCGCACACGAGGTGGCAAGGGAGCTTATCCGCGTGTCAGGCGTGCCTATTGCGGCTCCCTCGGCAAATCTTTCCGGCTCACCCTCTCCCACAACGGCAGATTACGTTATGAGAGATCTGGATGGCAGAATTGATATGATAATAGACGGCGGGCAGTCCGAGATAGGCGTTGAAAGCACAGTCGTGTCTCTTTCAGGTGACGTTTGTACAGTCCTTCGCCCCGGTGATATCATCCCCCGTGAGCTTTATGAGGTAGTAGGCGAGGTTGAGGTTGCGGAGGCAGTAAAGGTTCCGTCGGCGGCGGGCGAAAATCCGGAATCTCCCGGAATGAAATATAAGCACTACGCTCCTGAAACAGAGCTTGTTCTTCTTTGCGGCAGCAGGGAAGACGTAATTAACTTCGTTAATGGTGAAACGAAAAAAACTGCAGTCCTTGCATATAGCGAGGACGCAGATAAGTATACAAACGCATACGTTATAGATATAGGCCCTGTAAATGATGCAAAGGGTCAGATGCATAATCTTTTCAAGGCTCTCCGCGACGTTGAAATGGCGGAGGCTGAGATAATTTATGCAAACCTTCCTCCCGAAAACGACGATTTCCTTGCACTCTATAACAGAATGATCCGCGCTTGCGGAGGAGTTGTAATCAACGTTTAAGCGATTACAGTTAATAGCAAAAAAAGTTAAAATTTATTAGGAACGGTAAAGTAAATGGCAAAGAAGAAAAAGGTTGAAAAGATAGAATTGCCGCAGGCACCTGCGATCAATCAGCCTATCACGGAAACAATTGAAAAGAACTATATGCCCTATGCAATGAGCGTTATAGTTTCGCGCGCAATTCCCGAGATAGACGGCTTTAAGCCTTCTCACCGTAAGCTGCTTTATACAATGTATAAAATGGGGCTTCTCAGCGGAGCGCGAACCAAGAGCGCCAATATCGTTGGACAGACTATGCGTCTTAATCCTCACGGTGATGCATCTATATATGAAACAATGGTGCGACTGACTCGAGGAAACGAAAGCCTGCTTCATCCTTTCATTGATTCCAAGGGATCATTCGGTAAGCAGTATAGCAGAGATATGGCATTTGCTGCTTCAAGATATACAGAGGCGCGACTTGATCCTATCTGCAGTGAGCTCTTCGCAGGTATAGATAAAAATGCCGTTGATCTTGTACCCAACTATGATAACTCAACAACAGAGCCCACGCTCCTTCCCACAACATTCCCCAACGTTCTTGTAACACCCAATATGGGTATTGCGGTTGGTATGGCATCTCAGATCTGCTCATTCAACCTTGGCGAGGTTTGCGACGGAACGATTGCTCTCTTAAAGAATCCTAAAATCACAACGGAAAAAATGCTGGACCTTATCAAGGCTCCCGACTTTGCAGGCGGAGCAATGCTTATCTACGACAGGGAACAGCTGAAGACAATATATGAAACAGGACGCGGCAGCGTTCGTCTCCGCTCAAGATACAGCTACGATAAAGAAAATAACTGTATTGATATCCTGCAGATACCTTATTCCACCTCAATTGAGGTCATTATCAAGAAGATAGTAGACCTTATCAAGGAGGGTAAGCTCAAGGAAGTAACTGATATTCGTGATGAGATCGGACTTGACGGCTTCCGTCTTACGATCGATCTTCGCCGCGGTGTTGACCCCGATGCGCTGATGGCAAAGCTCTATAAGCTCACAACGCTTCAGGACGATTTCTCCTGTAACTTTAACGTGCTTATAGATTCCTCTCCCCGCCAGCTTGGCGTGGTAGATATCCTTCGCGAGTGGATCCGTTTCAGAATGACCTGCCTTTCCCGCGAGCTCACATTTGAGCTTGGCAAGAAGAAGGATAAGCTCCATCTCCTGAAGGCCCTCAGTAAGATCCTTCTTGATATTGATAAGGCTATCAAGATCATCCGCGAAACAGAAAAGGAAGCGGACGTTGTTCCCAACCTTATGGCAGGCTTTGATATTGATAAGATGCAGGCTGAGTACGTAGCTGAGATCAAGCTGCGCCACCTTAACCACGAATATCTTATCAATCGCGTAAAGGAAATTGAAAATCTTCGCGCAGAGATCAAGGAGATAG
Organism: Candidatus Avispirillum sp.; assembly: GCA_045632025.1. Classification (GTDB taxonomy): domain Bacteria; phylum Bacillota; class Clostridia; order Oscillospirales; family CAG-272; genus Avispirillum. The sequence goes on from JAZQVW010000003.1 coordinate 2,121, forward strand.
AAGAGATCCTTGCAGATGAGATCAAGCTTAAGGCGGTTATTGCCGAGCAGCTTAAGAATATCAAAAAGAAATATGCTAAGCCCAGAAAAACTCAGCTTATTTTTGCTGATGAGATAGTTGAAGCTCCCAAGGAAGAGGAAGTTGAGAATTATAATTGCCGTATTGTCCTCACTCGTGACGGTTACTTTAAAAAGGTAACTCATCAGTCACTAAGAGGTAACGACGAGCATAAACTGAAGGATGGAGACGAAATTATCTGCAGTGAGGACGCGCAGAACGTAGACGATCTGTTCGTTGTAACTGACAGATGCCATACCTATAAGGTGAAGCTCTCAAGCTTTGAGCCTGTAAAGGCATCCCTTATGGGTGATTATCTCCCCGCAAAGCTTGATTTTGAGGAAGGTGAAAAGCCCCTTCTTATCAAGGCTGTAAATGATAGCTTTAAGGCAGAGCACCATATCATTTACGTGTTTGAAAACGGTAAGGGTGTAAGAATACCCGTTTCAGCTTATGAAACAAAATCCAACCGTAAAAAGCTCACAAACGCATATAGCGGAGCCTCTCCCATCGTTGGCGCGCTTTATGAAAGTGAGACCTGCGACGTTCTTATCGGTAGCGATGCAGGAAAGGGAATCCTCATCAAATCCTCCCTTATTCCCGAAAAGACCACAAGAACTGCAGGCGGCGTAACCCTGTTTACTCTCAAGAAAAACCAGAAGGTGATTCTTGCAGTAAACGGAGAAAGACTTGAAAAATACGAAGGGGCAACAAAGTGCAGAAAGATAAAGATCCCTGCAACAGGAAATCCCTTGACGATTCCCGATATTGCTGAAATGCAGATCGGTATAGAATAATCCTGAATAGAAAGGTAAGTGAAGTTGAAATGCAGAAAAAATCAGTTAAGACAATAATCCGCGTTATCGCTATTGTATTGGTAGCATTGATGGTGCTCAGCTGCGCTTCTGTAGTGGTTCCGTTCTTGTTTGGCTGATTTTCAATATCCTCATATGGAGTTTGATTTTCAGTGAATTATCAAAAAATCAAATCGGCGTGTTATATGGGATTTATAACTCACGCCATAGCAGTAAACCTGGCTCCGCTTTTGTTCGCTTGTTTTCAGCGTACATATGAGGTGAAGCTGGGTTTTCTTGCGCTTTTGACCCTTGTAACCTTCACAGTTCAGATATTGGTTGATCTGTTTTGCGTAAAGCTTATTGAAAAAGTAAGCCTGAGAGCTCTTGCTGTTGCAAGTCAGTATTTGTGTGCAGTGGGACTTATAATGCTTGCCGTTTTTCCGGATATGATGATGCCTGAGGCGGCATTTCTTCTGTCAGCCTTGTTCTATTCCGTTGGAAGTGGGTTAGCAGAGGTCGTTTTGTCTCCTATAATAGAGGCAATACCTATAGAAGATCAAAAAGGCTCGTCACTAACGCTTCTTCATTCCTTTTATTCCTGGGGACACGCGTTAGTTATAGTGGTAACAACGTTGCTTCTACGTATTCTCGGAGACGGTCTTTGGTTTCTGATTCCATTGCTTTGGTCAACAATACCGCTGTCCTGCGCCGTTAAATTAAGTAAAGCGCCGATTCCTGACATCATAGATGATGAAATGGAGGACGGCAAAATGGTGACACTTAAAAGTAAAGTGTTTCTTTTGTTTATGCTGCTTATGGTGTGCGCAGGAGCAAGCGAGCAGATAATGGCGCAGTGGTCGTCATATTATGCCGAGGTGGCTCTTGGTATATCCAAAACAGCGGGAGACCTGCTCGGACCGCTTGTGTTCGCTCTGACAATGGCTTTTGGCAGAACCATGTACGGTGCGATCGGGTCAAGGATGCGTATAAATAAATGGCTGTTGGCCTTTTCTGCCTTTACTGTATTGTGCTTTGTTGTAGCATCCCTCAGTCCAATTCCTATTCTGTGCCTTGTTGCTATCGGTGCATCAGGTATAGGAATAAGCCTGCTTTGGCCCGGTGTCTTGTCTCTTGCCAAAATAAGATATAGCTCGGGCGCAGCTATGTTTGCATATCTTGCCTTTGCTGGCGACGTCGGATGCTCTGTCGGCCCTTTTATGTGCGGCTGTGTTTCCGATATTATAAGCGGTGCTAATTCGCTGTCCTTAGGTATCCTGTCAGGAGCGATATTTCCTCTTTTGATCATCATAGGACTCAGACTAATTAACAGAATTAAATAAAAGAAAAAATCTTGCAAGGCCAAGTGGCAATGCAAGATTTTTTTGTTATTTTTTGTGGCAGCTTTCGCTGAACGCGCAGCCGTTACAGCCGCAGGAGCAGGATGATTTTCCGTTTTTCTTTTTTATAATTTCATTGATTACGATTGCTATAAATACGATAGCAACGATAGTAGCCACAATAATTGTAGGAGCGTTCATAAATTACCTTATTATTTGTTGTATTTGTTGGGACGAATAAGGAGCCAGATGAGAACGGCAAGCGTGATAAACGCAAATGCTGTTGCGATTGTAAAGGCTCCGCCTGAAATAAGTGAACCGATCTGGAAAACGATAAGGGAGATTGCATATGCGAACACACACATATAAGCGATAGCGCCTGCAGACCATTTCCAGTTGTTCATTTCGCGTCTGATAGCACCCATAGCCGCAAAGCAGGGAGCGCAAAGAAGATTGAATATCATAAATGAGAAGCCTGCAAGTTTGTTGCCGCCGAAAATCTCATAGCCGATAAGAGCAAGCTTTGCTGATTCACCTGATTCGATAAGCTCGAATGCGAGGTCGGAGCTTGCCATTGATGTGAGCGAGCCGAATACTCCTGCAACCTCTTCCTTTGCAACAAGGCCGAGAATAGTTGCAACAGCAGCCTGCCATGTTCCAAATCCGAGGGGCTTAAAGAGAACGGCAATAGCAGAGCCAATTATATTGAGAATGGAATCCTCTTCGCCCGTGATATAGTGAAGTCCGCCCTCTAATGAGATGCTGTTAAAGATCCAGATAAGCACGCTTGCCGCAAGAATAACTGTGCCGGCGCGCTTGATAAAGGACCAGCCGCGATCCCAGGTCGTTCTGAAAACGTTGCTCGCAACGGGAGCGTGGTAGGAGGGAAGCTCCATAACGAAGGGGGCGGGGTCACCGGCAAAGAGCTTTGTTTTCTTAAGGATAATACCGGACACAACAACTGCCGCGATTCCAATAAAGTAAGCCGCTGTTGCAACCCAGGAGCTGCCGCCGAAGAGCGCTCCTGCAATAAGACCAACGATGGGCATCTTAGCGCTGCAAGGGATAAAGCCCGTTGTCATAATAGTGATCTTGCGGTCGCGGTCCTGCTCAATAGTTCGGCTTGCCATAATTCCGGGAACTCCGCATCCGCTGGCAATGAGAAGGGGAATAAAGCTTTTGCCTGAAAGACCGAACTTGCGGAAAAGCTTATCCATAATAAATGCAACTCGGGACATATATCCGCAATCCTCAAGGAGAGAGAGCATAATAAAGAGAATAAGCATCTGAGGAACGAAGCCAAGCACGGCGCCAACGCCGCTGAGAATACCGTCTGCAATAAGGCTTATAAGCCAAGCTGAGCATCCTGCGCCCTCAAGCATTGAAACAGCCGCGGGAATGATCCATTCGCCAAAGAGAGTGTCGTTCATAAAGCCGACAGTCCAATCACCGATAGTGCCGATTGAGAGTGTGTAAACAAAGAGCATTATTGCCGCAAAAATGGGAAGAGCAAGAATTCTGTTTGTGAGAACACGGTCGATCTTGTCTGATATGGAAAGCTTGCCTGCGTTTTTCTTTTCGTAGCACTGACGAACGATCCTTGTAACGTATTCGTATCGCTCGTTTGTGATGATAGCCTCAGCATCATCCTCAAGCTCTTCTTCAACAGCGACGATATCAGCTTCTATATGCTCAAGGCGTTCTTCGTCAAGAGAGAAGTCTTCAAGAAGCTTATAGTCTCGCTCGAAAATTTTAATAGCATACCATCTCTGCTGCTCTTCGGGAAGGCTGTGAACAGTCGCTTCCTCAATGTGAGCGATAGCGTGCTCAACGGTGCCTGAGAATATATGCTTAGGAACGATGTTACCCTGTGTTGCGGCCTCGATAGCTGCTTCAGCCGCCTCGATGATTCCGTCGCCCTTAAGAGCAGAGATCTCAACGATCTTGCATCCTATTTTTTTGCTAAGCTTTTCAATATCAATGGTATCGCCGTTCTTGCGAACAACGTCCATCATATTGATTGCGATAACAACGGGAATGCCAAGCTCCATAAGCTGGGTCGTGAGATAAAGGTTTCGTTCGAGATTCGTGCCGTCAACAATATTCAGAATAGCGTCGGGACGCTCGCCGATGAGGTAATTTCTTGCAACAACCTCTTCAAGAGTGTAGGGAGAAAGAGAATAGATACCGGGAAGGTCGGTTACGGTAACTCCGTTATACTTTTTCATTCGGCCTTCTTTTTTCTCCACAGTAACGCCGGGCCAGTTTCCAACGTACTGATTTGAGCCCGTCAGGGCATTAAACATAGTAGTCTTGCCGCTGTTGGGATTTCCGGCAAGCGCGATAGTTATACTCATTGTAATGTCTCCTTGGCGTTAGCAGGTGCTAACCTATGATTATAGTCTAAGACAATATTAATTGTCAAATTATTCAACCTCGATCATTTCGGCGTCAGCCTTTCGGATAGAAAGCTCGTAGCCGCGGACGGAGATTTCAAGAGGATCTCCCAGAGGAGCAACCTTGCGAATGCAGAGTTCAACGCCCTTGGTGATGCCCATATCCATAATTCTGCGCTTAACAGCGCCTTCGCCGTGAAGCTTTATAACTTTAACTGATTTGCCTATCTTAACGTCCTTAAGAGTGTTCATAGGTAAACCTCCTTGTTTTGAGTTGATAGTTAGCACAGGCTAACTGGAACTTTATTTTAAAGGTTAGCCTTTGCTAACCACGAATATGATACACGGGAAAAGCCTTATTGTCAAGGCCTTTTTCGTGTTTTTTTCTTTTTTAGTCAAAATACACCAACTATGTTTACAAAAAATAAATCGTATGGTATACTTTTTTGTATGAAAAAAGGTATATTTATGTATTTTGGATTTGATTTGAAGATGCGAGAGCGCATCGATCTTATCAAATCTGCAGGATTTGATTCAATAATGGTTTGGGCAGGTGATGAAGATCTTGCTCATATAGTATCATATGCAAGAGAGCAGGGACTCTATGTTTCAAACGCGCATTTACCCTTTAAGAATATTAACTGCATTTGGGAGGAAGGAGATGCAGGTGATATAATGGCAGAGGAGTTTTGCCGCTTGGTCAGAGCGTGCGGAGATTTGAACATTCCCGCCGCAGTATATCACGTTTCCAGCTCCTTTACGCCCCCTCCTTATAATATGAAGGGAATCGAGCGAATCAGAAGGATAGTCAAAGCAGCAGAGGAGGCAGGAGTTGATATTGCCTTTGAAAATCTTCGCCGAATAGACTATCTGCAGTATGTTTATGATAACGTGCCCTCAGAGCGAGCAAAATT
>JAZQVW010000004.1:0-7271 GCA_045632025.1 Candidatus Avispirillum sp.
AAAAAATCCCCGTCCAACCCCACAAAAGTGGGGGTGGTCGGGGATCTTTTATTTAGCATACCAATTTCGTTGGGATCGGGAGGAGACGGCGCCGCGACGTCCCGTTAAATCACAAGTTATAATTGCAGAAAATTACGAGAAAAACCGTAGGGGCGAACTGTGTTCGCCCGTTTATAAAATATATACGGTTATCGATGCGGGCGAACACAGTTCGACCCTACGATTTATCAAAATATCGTTTGTAATCTAATTTACTTTTTAACGGGACGTCGAGGGCGCCGTCCCCTACCATTATTATAAATCAGCATCCAAATCTTCGGTCTCTCTCAACTGCTCATTACGCAATCGCTCCAACTCTCCATCAGGAATAGAAACATTGATACAACTCTCGCAAATACCCATATTGTCCAAATATATTTCATCTAAAATGCATTTGTTTTCCGCCCAATATATGCAGTAATTGTTCTCACATATCATCAGAACTCACCTCCATAGACTATTACATTATATAATGCATCAATCTATATGTAAAGAGTAATAATAAGATATTATCTAATTTATAAATAAGTTATGGAGATATATCTTATGATAAAGTTAAATGTACTGAATTTATTAGAAAATAGCGGCAAAACAAAGTATTGGCTTTACAAACAACTGGGAATGAGCTATCAGAACTTCAGCAAAATGATAAATAATGAAACAAAATCAATTCGTTATGAAAACATTGAAACTCTGTGCTTGTTGTTTGATTGTACCCCCAACGAGCTTTTCACAATTACAGAAGACTAACAAAAAAGCACCTCTTGTATGAGGTGCTTTTTTTATTGGAGGTTTTATTTTCCTATTTTACTAAGGAAAGCTTTAAGTCTGTCTGTTTTAGGATTGTTTATAAGCTCATCGGCTGTGCCGCTTTCAGCGATAACACCATTATCCATAAAGATGATAGTGTCGGAGACCTCGCGGGCGAAATCCATTTCGTGAGTTACGATAACCATAGTCATCTTCTCCTCAGCAAGCTCGCGGATAACCTTAAGCACCTCACCTGTCAGCTCGGGGTCAAGAGCGGACGTGGGCTCATCGAAGAAGAGAATAGAGGGCTCAAGCGCCATAGCGCGAACGATAGAAACTCTCTGCTGCTGACCACCGGACAACTCGCAGGGATAATTCTCAAGCTTATCGGAAAGGCCCATCTTTGCAATAAGAGCCTTAGCCTTCTGATCGATCTCAGCTAAGATCTCTTTTTTCTTCTGCTTATAATCAGGGCGGCGCTTAGCCTGCTGCTTCATAGCAAGAGTTACGTTTTCAAGCACGTTATACTGAGGGAAAAGATTGAAGGACTGAAAAACAAGACCTGTTTTCAGCTGATTCTTCATTTTCTCCTCAGCGGAGAGCTTTCTGGGCGCACTACTGTCAAATATAGTGCTTCCGTCAACGATAATACTTCCGCAGTCAGCCGTTTCAAGCTGAGCAACGCAGCGAAGCAAGGTGGTTTTGCCACTACCCGAGGAGCCGATAATGGACATAACCTGTCCCTGCTCCAATTCAAAATCAATACCCTTGAGAACCTCGGTCTTGCCGAAATTCTTGCAAAGGCCTTTAACTTCAAGAATAGCCATTCTGCATCTCCCCCTTATCTGTAATATGAGAATTTCTTCTCTATCCAGCCAAACAGCAATGTGAGTATTCCGCTGAATACGAGGAAGTAAACTGCTGTATAGAAGAGCGGCCAGATAAGTCCTCGCGCGGTATAGCGCTCAGCCGCCATAATGATCTCACCAAATGCAATAACGCGGGCAAGGCTGGTGTCCTTAACAAGAGTTAAAAACTCATTTCCCATAGGAGGAACGATTCTCTTAACCACCTGCATCAGAACCACCTTAAAGAAGGTCTGAGTTTTTGTAAATCCAAGAACCTGACCTGCCTCGTACTGACCGTTCGGAATGCTCTCGATACCGCCGCGATAGATCTCGGAGAAATAGCAAGCATAGTTAATAACGAAAGCGATAGTTGCCGCAAGCAATCTGTTTTTCATGGGAACGCCGAAAACAAGTCCGGGAACATAGAAAACAACAAAAAGCTGAAGCATAAGAGGTGTGCCGCGGATTATCCAAACAAAGGTTTTTGTCAGATATCTGACGGGCGCAAATTTCGACATTGAGCCGAAGGTTATTATAAGACCTAAAGGCAGGGCAAAGACCAGAGTCAGCAGGAAAAGCTGCAGATTCTGGCCCAGTCCCTCCAACAGGTCAAGAGTTATCTGTTGAAAAGTCATTTTATTCTGTTATCTTAAATTACTTAACGATGATCTGATCCTCAAGCTTATACTTCTTTGCGATCTCCATAAGCTTGCCGTTGTTGATAAGAGCGTTGATAGCATCGTTAACAGCCGCTGTCATATCGCTGCCATTACGGAATGCAATACCGTATTCCTCTTCGTTGAAGGACTCTGTTTCAACTACAACGAGGTCAGCATAGTCTGTGCCCTCTCCGATCATACCGATGGAGCAAACGAAGTCAACAACACAGCCGTCAGCCGTTCCGCTCTTAACCTCTGTGAGAGCCTTTGTCTGTGTGTCAACTGCAACGTAGTTAGCCTTTGCAAAGAAATCAGCGCTTGTTGCAACGCCTTCACCTGCAGATTCCTTCTCAGCTACGATCGTGAGACCGTCAACACTCTTAAGGTCTGCAGCCTTGTCAGCCTTCATAACGAGAACCTGCTTGTTCTTCATATAAGCCTGAGAAATGGACATAGCCTCTTCGCGCTCGGGAGTGATAGTCATACCGTTCCAGATGCAGTCGATGTTCTTTGAAGCAAGCTCTGTTTCCTTAGCTGTCCAGCTGATCTCCTGGAACTTAGCCTGAACGCCCAGCTCTTCGCAAACAGCCTTGGCAAATTCTGTTTCAAAACCTGTAAGGTCGCCGTTATCGTCAATATAGTTCATGGGCTCAAAGTATGTAATGCCGATCACCATTTCGCCCTTGCCAACTATATAATCCTTATCGGAAACTGTTACGTTGTCGTTTCCTGCGTCTGTGTTAACGTCATCTTTGCCGCAAGCGCAAAGTGTGAAAACAAATGTGAGCGCAAGAATAATTGCAAGAATTTTTTTCATTGTTTTTCTCCTGTGAAATGTTTTAACGCTTTAGTGTGCTAATATAATATCACAATAAAAAATAAAAGTCAACACTTTATTTAAATAAAGTTGGACTTTTATTTTCCATATTATTATATAGCGTTATACTTTCTGAGAAGCTTTTCAGTTATCTCAGCGGCGATCGCCACGTATTCATCACAGGGGCGGCGCTTGTAATATTCTTCAGTTCTCTTTTCGGGAACGGGAACGGAAGCACCGTCTGCAAGCCCAAGGAGCTCTCGGCAAATATAAGATCCGTTTTCCTCCTTAAACATAGCCGCAGCCTCCTGAATGATAGCATAGTGAGCCATTTTAGCCTCGTGATCATTAGGATCGGTTGAGCCAAGCATTGCTCCAAGCACCATAAAGCAACCGGAAACTGCTCCGCAAACCTCGCGAAGACGTCCCATACCGCCGCCAAAGGAGGAGGAAAGCTTTGTTAACGTAAGCTCGTCCATTCCCATAACGTCTGCAAAAGCCAATGCCACTGCCTGAGCGCAGTTGTAGCCGGACTTAAATAATTCTCTTGCCTTTTCCTTGTAACTCATAATATTCTCCTTATATAAGGTATTGATCGTTTATAACCAGACGGAAGCGAAGCCCAAGCTTTTCAGCCGCCTTTTTGCAAAGCATCATTCTGCCGAGGAATATTTCAAAATAGTCCATCACACTGCTGTACTGCGTGTCGATCTCAAGAATGAGCTTCACCTCTGTTTTCTCTTCATTAATAACAAGATTGCTTGAAGCAACGGAATAGTTAACTCTGTCGTGAATATCGAAGGTCAGAGGATCGCGGTTGCGAACTCTGGAGCGGCGAACGTCGCTCTTATCCGCAAGAATGAGAGCGGCGGAAATATTGTCCACAGGAGTTCCCGTTCCCTCATCGTGATTTCCGATAGCGCAGATTATAGTTGCGATCTCCTCAGGCTCCATACCGATGTTGCTGAGAATACGGAATGCAAGAACTGCTCCGCTTTGAGAATGCTCACTGCGGTTTACAACGTTGCCAATGTCGTGCATATAGCCTGCGATCTTCGCAAGCTCGATCTCACGAGCTGTTGCGCCTGTTTCGCCGAGAATATATCCCGCCATTTCCGCAACCTTGCCCACGTGAGCAAAGCTATGCTCTGTATATCCGAGAGCGGAAAGCGAATCATCCGCCTTCTTTATATAAACCTTTATAGCCTCGTTGTGCTTTATTTCGTTATACGTTACCATAAGATCTTCCTTTATAACAAATTACTGCAATTATTATATCTTAGATAAAAGCGCCTTGTCAAGTCGTTGACAAAATCGGGGATTTAGCGTATAATATATGTATTATTTTGAAGGGACGCCCACAATATTATGAAGAAAAAACAGAATAACAAAGCAGAAAAATGGCTGATCGGTATTGCCATTGCATTGCTTGCAGTTTGCTTTGCAGGTGTTTTGTTTCTTGCTCTTAACGCCGCAGGCGCTTTTGACTCCCTCGGCCGCCCCGAGGAAACCTCAGCACCTGAAGAAACAACAAACACCCCCGAAACAGTTCTCCACAACGACGTTGAAACCTTCGTTAACGAGGACGGAACACCTAAGCGAGTTGTTTACTATAAGGACAACGTTTATAACGGAAGCGTTGACTACGTTTATGACGGAGCATCCGTTTACGAGGTGCATTTCGATGCAGACGATACACTTGTAAAAAGCATTAAGAAAACCATCAACGAGGTCGGCAGCGTTATTTACGAATCCTACACCGAAAAGGATAAAATGGTGAAGGAGATCGAATATACCTACTACGACGACTATACAACCGTTTGGAAAAAGCTCACAACAGACCATAGCGGGAAATCTGAGATCGCAACAAAGGAGATCTTCTCCGAAAAAGGCCTTTTGACCGATAAATACGTTTACGAGGATTCAGTTGAGGTAAGCCACGTGGTTTATACCTACGACGAAAACGGCGAGATAGCAAACGAGGAGGAGATGGCAAAATGAAAAAGCTTTTAGCGCTTATTATGGCTCTTGCTATGCTCCTTTGCTCCTGCAACAAAACGGGAGATAACGGTGAAACAACAACTGATGCCAACGGATATATCCATCAGTACGACGAGGACGGCAAACTCACAGCATCCATCCTTTACGAAGATCAGGTTGAGATCAGCCGCATAGAATATAGCTATGACGACGAGGGCAAGCTTGTCCTTCTGAAAACCATTTCCGGCGGAGAGCTTGTTCAGACCATCACACGCACCTACAACGGAGACGCCCTTGCAACAACAACAAAGGAGTTCAAGGACGTGGACGACGGCGTTATCTGCAAGGAATACAGCGAGATCGACGCAAAGGAACAGCCCATCTTCACTATCTATTATGAGGACGGCGAATGGGTCGGCCGCGAAAACTACGGATATAACGATGAAGGCGACCTCACAAAAAAGGATAGAGTTGACGAGACCGGCAACGTTATCACATCCGAGGTTTATACCTACAATCAGGTGAATCAGATCATCAGAACAGATTGCTACGAATTCGGCGTTCTTGCATTCTATTATGAATATCAGTACGATAACCTTGGCAATATGAGCAAGGCTTCTATGTACGATCCCGACGGAACGCTCATCAGCGAGCAGTAATTAAAGAAACAAAAAACGGCTGTCAAAGGACAGCCGTTTTCATTTTACTTATTAAAGCTTAACAACACAGTTGTTCTTAGCAGACTCAAATGCTGCCATAATAACCTTCATAACGACTCTCATCTGCTCGTGAGTTACAATCTGAGTTTCCTTGCCGTCAATTGCAGCGCAGAAATTGCGATAGTAGTTGTGAACGTCTGTGATCTCATAATCAACGTGTGTGCGCTCGATAGCTCTCTCGCCTCTGGGAGCCATAGTCTTTGTGAAGCCTGCAGCAGCCTTAACGGGAAGGATATCGTCGTGATCGCCCCAGTCTGTGCAGCGAACCATATCAAGACCGCCAAACCATGTGTTTGCGAGAATTGTACCTGTTCTGCCGCGAACGTACATAAGGGGAAGGGGAATGAAGTTGTATGTGCAGATCTCAACTCTGAGCACGATGCCGCTCTTGAGATAGATATCAACGTAGCAACCGTCGTCAACCTCAACGCCTGTGAGCTGATCGAAGTGAGCGTATACACGGTCAACGTCATAGCCGCAGAGCCAAAGCTGCTGGTCGATCATATGAACGCCCCAGTCGTAAAGCATACCGCCACCCTGAGCGAGATACTTTCTCCAGTCGCCGGGGATACCGTGGTCACTCTGTACTCTGGATTCGATAGAGATAAGATCACCGATCTTGCCCTCTTCAACGAGATGCTTAACAGTTACGTAGTAGTCGTCGAAACGGCGATTCTGATGAACGGAGAATGTTCTGCCGTTCTTGTTAGCGCACTCGATCATACGATCAAGAGATTCGCAGGAGAGAGTTACGGGCTTTTCGCAGATAACGTGCTTGCCTGCATTGAAAGCATCGCAAGCGATCTCCTCGTGAACGTCGTTGGGAGTTGCGATAACAACGATGTCGATAGCAGGGTCAGCAAGAAGAGCCTCTCTGCTTTCATATGTGCGAACACTGAATTCAACTGCCTGAGCCATCTTTTCGGGATCAATGTCATAAATACCGGCAAGCTCAACCGCGTCACTCTCGTTGAACTTGAGGCCGCAGAACTTCTGCTCGCCTGTGATGCTTCCTGCGTGCCACTTACCCATGCCGCCGAAGCCGATAATACCAACTTTTTTCTTCATATAAATCTCCAATCCTTACTTATCATCCGCCAAGGCCTTTGGCAGATATTTCTTCTCATAAAGATAGCAATTTTACTATATAAGTCAATTATAATATTTGACGCGTATTTGTCAAGGAGTTGAAGAAAATTTGATTAATTTTCTTTGAGGTTTGCACCCAGCCTTCCCACTTTTAAGGGGGAAGGCTAAAAAAGAGGTCTCCGAAGAGACCTCTTTTAATACTGACCAAATATTAGTTAGCAGCTGTAACGATAGCGTCGAACTTCTCGGGAATGAGAGAAGCGCCGCCGATAAGGCCGCCGTCAACGTGGTACTTAGCGAGAAGCTCAGCAGCGTTAGCATCGTTCATAGAACCGCCGTACTGAATTGTTGTAGCTTCTGCAACCTCTGT
>JAZQVW010000005.1:0-2696 GCA_045632025.1 Candidatus Avispirillum sp.
ACATAGAGTCCATACCGTACATAAGGGTTGCAAAGCCGAGAAGGATAACACCGATATCCTTTTTTCTGTTGCTCTTTGATCCCATAAAGAGCACTATACCGATAAGAGCAAGAATAGGGGTAAATGATGTGGGCTTGAATATTTCCACATACCAGGCATCACCGCTGACACCTGTCAAGCTGAGAAGCCACGCAGTAACAGTAGTACCTACGTTAGCACCCATAATTACGTTAATAGCCTGTCTTAATGTAAGAAGTCCCGAGTTTACAAAGCCGACTACCATAACAGTAGTAGCAGAGGATGACTGAATTACCGCAGTAACACCCATACCTGTTAAAAAGCCTGCCGCCTTACCCGTAGTAAGCTTACCTAAAATCGTCTTAAGGCTCCCGCCCGCTGATTTTTCCAGATATGATCCCATAAGGTTCATACCGAAAAGGAATAAGCATAATCCGCCGATCAAAGCAAGAATATCCCAAAAATCCATAAAAATCTCCTTTTGCCATATATGAATTAGTGTTTTCCTTTTTATTCTATAAAATGCGAAATTTCGCATCATATACATAATACCATATTTTTTCAATTTTGAAAAGGGGATTATGTCAATTTTTCTTCTTTTATATGTAAAAAGGCTCTGCGACTGAGCGCAGAGCCTTTATTTTTTTATTAGTTGAACTTATCTCTTGCTGTGTACTTAGTGTGGAGGAGGTGGTGTGCCTTCTCTGCACCGGGAGCGCCGAGATATTCGTCGTAGAGCGCCTTAACTACAGGGCTCTCGTGAGACTTTCTGAGTCCGTTCTCATCGTCTGCCTTGTAAAGAACAGCAGAACGAAGAGCCTTAAGGTCAACGAAGTTACGAACTGCATCAAGCTGGTAGGGCTGACCGCCACCGTTGATACAACCGCCGGGACAAGCCATGATCTCGATGAAGAGATAGTTCTTTTCACCGGACTTGATCATTTCGATAACCTTTCTTGCATTAGCAAGACCGCTGGCAACACATACAGAAACCTCTGTACCGTTGATGCTGTATACAGCCTCCTTAATGCCTGTTGTACCACGAACATCTGTGAATACAAGCGCCTCATTGTTACCGCCGAGGAGGTTGTTAGCTGTACGGAGAGCAGCCTCCATAACACCGCCTGTTGCGCCGAAGATTGCGCCTGCGCCTGTTGCAAGTGCAAAGGGATCGTCAAACTCGGAGTCGGGAAGGTCAACGAAGTTGATAGATGCGTTCTTGATCATCTTACCAAGCTCTCTTGTTGTAAGAGCAACGTCAACATCATAGTCGAACTCTGATCTTTCAACCTCGAACTTCTTAGCTGTACAAGGAATTACGCTGACAACAAAGAGGTCCTTAGGATCGATACCGTTCTTCTCACAGTAGTAGCTCTTAAGAAGCGCACCGAACATCTGCTGAGGAGACTTGCAGGAGGAAATGTTGGGAAGAAGCTCAGGATAATTGTGCTCACAGAACTTGATCCAACCGGGACAGCAGGATGTGAACATGGGAAGGGGCTTATCAGACTTAACTCTGTTAATAAGCTCATTTGCTTCCTCAACGATTGTAAGGTCAGCAGTTACATTCATATTGAATGCCTGAACATCGCCAAGCATCTTGATAGCTGTAACCATCTTACCCTCTACATTTGTGCCAACGGGCATATCGAAGCACTCACCGAGAGTAGCCGCGATAGAGGGAGCTGTAAAGAATACTACCTTCTTGTCGGGATCGGACATAGCAGCCCAAACCTTATCAACATTGGAGCGCTCAGTAAGTGCGCCAACGGGACAAGCAACGATACACTGACCGCAGCCTACGCAGGCTGTTGAGCCAAGGCCCATATCAAAGGGGCTACCAACGTGTACGTCGTATCCACGGCGGATATTACCGATAGCGCCAACGGACTGCATCTTACCGCAAGCGGAGATACATCTCTGGCAGTTTACACACTTATTGTTGTCACGAACTACGTAAGGAGTTGAGTAGTCAACGGGAACAAGCTCGTCCTCTACTGCAAATCTGTCCTCGTCTACACCGTAGTCGTTAGCGAGCTTCTGAAGCTCACACTTGCCGCTTCTTTCGCAGGAGAGGCACTTTCTGTTATGTGTGGAAAGGATAAGCTCAAGAGTTGTCTTTCTTGAAGCGCGAACTGCAGGTGTGTTTGTAAGCACCTTCATACCCTCTTCTACGGGATATGTGCAGGAAGCGGTAAGACCGCGTCTGCCAACGATCTCAACTACACATACACGGCAAGCGCCGATGCAGTTGATATCCTTCAAGTAACAAAGGGAGGGAATTTCTACGCCGATCTGCTTAGCAGCCTGCAAAATAGTTGTTCCTTCGGGAACACTTACAGGAATATTGTTAATTGTTAAGTTAATCATTTTCATTTATATCTACCCCCTTATTCTGTGTAGATTGCCTTGAACTTACAGTTGCCAAGACAAACGCCACACTTAATGCACTTATCCTGATCGATAACGTGCTTTTCCTTAACCTTACCGTTAATAGCCTTAACAGGACAGTTACGTGCGCAAAGTGTACAACCGATACACTTGTCGGGATTGATAACGTATTTTGTAAGCTTCTTACACTTGTGTGCGGGACATGTCTTATCTACGATATGAGCAATGTACTCGTCACGGAAGAACTTGATTGTGGAAACAACGGGGTTGGAAGCTGTCTGACCGAG
>JAZQVW010000006.1:0-3789 GCA_045632025.1 Candidatus Avispirillum sp.
CCACGGGCAGGCGAAAATGCATTTTCGCACCTGCGTGAGCAGGCGGCCCACCAAAACAAAAAGCACCCAATCGGGTGCTTTTTGTTTTTGCTGAGCCTTCATTAATGGGACTCGAAAGGCGTACCTCGCATAAAGATTTCAAGCCTCGTGTTTAGCTTGCGAGGCACACCAAAAGCTCCGCTTTTGCAAAGTGTAGCTTGGCGGTGACAAAAACTCCTGAGAGGAGTTTTCAGCCCGTAGCGCTAAGCTAACCACAATAAAGCACAGCACTAACCCACGGGCACGCGAAAATGCATTTTCGCACCTGCGTGAGCAGGCGGCCCACCAAAACAAAAAGCACCCAAATGGGTGCTTTTTGTTTTGGTAAGCCTTCATTTACAGGACTTGAAGCTTCGCTTTTGCAAAGTGTATCTTAGCCCAATCCGTAGGGAACGACCGGTTATGATACTACCATCACAATACGACAATCTTGACATTGACCCTGTCGTATGTTATAATTGTCTTTAGTTTATCATTAACACACCAAAGGAGGCTGTATGAACGAGCTGAATAACAGACCGCGCCCTTCTGCGCAGGGTAACCCTCAGCGTCCCCGTCCCGCAAGTCCAAATATGCAGCGTCCTGCAAGCAGACCTGCAGAGGCTAAGCCCGCTCCAAAAAGGCCTGCTCCTCAAAAAAAGAAAAAGACAAGCTTCCTCGTTAAAGCCTTTGTGACTCTGGCGGCTATCGCCTTCGTTATCGTGATAGTTCAGAAGTTCCAGAGCGCAGATAACTTTGATATTATGAGCTTGTTTGAAACAAAGCCCACCGAATATGACACAAGCGCTTCCGCAAATGCCGGCATCGGAAACAACGGCACGCTCGCTTATCCCGCGCGCACAGATAACACAAAACATCTTGATATAGACAGCAGCCACGGTATTCTCATAAACCTGAAGAATAACACCGTCATTGCTGAGAAAAACGGCAGCGAAAGGATCTACCCCGCATCAATGACAAAGGTGCTTACCCTTATCGTTGCATACGAACACGTTAAGGACCTTAACGACACCTTCACCTTTGATTTTGATATCGTAAACGATGCATACGTTGCAGGCGCATCCGTTGCAGGCTTTACAACAGGCGAAACCGTTCCCATCCGAGACTTGCTCTACGGAACTGTCCTTCCCTCAGGCGCCGACGCAACAACAGCCCTTGCTCAGTACGTTGCAGGCGACGAGGTTGCCTTTGCGGCTCTGATGAACCAGAAGGCTGAGGAGATCGGAATGAAGAATTCCCATTTCGTGACAGCCAGCGGTCTTCACGACGATAACCACTATTCAACCTGCGAGGATATGGCGCTTGCGCTTAAATATGCTATCGCAACCCCCGAGCTTCGCGAGATCCTCGGAACTTATACCTATACGACTACAAAAACTCCCGAGCATCCCGATGGAATCATGCTTTTCAGCACTATGTATACAAAAATGAAAGGCGATGAGGCAGGCGAGGTTTACGTTCAGGGCGGTAAAACAGGATACACTCCCGAAGCGCATAACTGTCTTGCATCCTTTGCGGCAAGATGCCAGAGCGAGGACTCTGATATAACAACACCTCAGTTCATTCTGGTTACAGGCGGAGGTATCGGCGAATATGCCGCTATCTACGACGCTATCAATACATACAAAAAGTATACCTGATAACTGAAAATAACAAAAAATCCGTTCTTTTTGGGGCGGATTTTTATTTTTTTGCCATAAATTACTTGCAAAATTCAATATATAGTGTATAATATTTAGAGATTGGGCTATATATGCCACCATATAGTTTGAAAGGTACGGTTTAGAAAGCTTATGAAATGTCCCTCCTGCGCATCTGAAGATATCAAGGTTGTCGATTCCAGACCCGTTGAAGAAAATAATTCCATCCGTCGCCGCAGAGAGTGCCTCTCATGCCACACAAGATTTACAACTTATGAGGTTATCGATGCATTCCAGCCCGTGGTGGTTAAAAAGAACGGCACGAAGGAGCTGTTTGATAAAAATAAGATGCTTACAGGACTTTTAAAGGCTTGCGAAAAGCGCCCTGTTAACGCAGAGTCCGTTGCAGCAGAGATCGAGGCAGAGATACAGAACTCACTTCGCCGCGAGATCACATCCTCCGAGCTTGGTGAGATCGTTATGGAAAAGCTCCGTGCCCTTGATGCCGTTGCATACGTTAGATTTGCGTCTGTTCATAGAGAATTCAAGGACGTTGAAACCTTTATGAAGGAATTGCAGACTCTTAAAAACGACTGAATACAACAAAATAACACAGCAGTTTTCCCCTTGACAGTGGAAAACTGCTGTGTTATACTCACATAGTAAATTAATATTGGGATATGGTGTAACGGTAACACACGAGACTTTGACTCTCGCTTTGTAGGTTCGAGCCCTGCTATCCCAGCCAATAGAAAAGCCACCCAATCGGGTGGCTTTTCTATTGACGGGATATTGCACAGGGCTCGAAAGGGCGGTCACATCGCGTAGCGGTGACTAAAATGCTCCGGTGGAGCATTTTTAGCCCGTAGCGCTAAGCTGACCACGAGAGCGCATAGCACTAACCCACGAGAAGAGCCGAAATGCATTTCGGCGTTTACTTAAATAGGGCTCGAAAGGCGTACCTCGCATAAAGATTTCAAGCCTCGTGTTTGGCTTGCGAGGCACACCAAAAGCTTCGCTTTTGCAAAGTGTAGCTTGGCGGCGACAAAAACTCCTGAGAGGAGTTTTTAGGCCGTAGCGCACTCCCCTGTCATCGTCGTGTGTCGCGAGCTATCGCTTCGATACACTCAGCTCTGCTCACTCGCACTTTGGATGACCCCGCTTGCTAAAACGATACTCAATCGTTTTAGCTTCACTAACCCACGAGAAGAGCCGAAATGCATTTCGGCGTTTACTTAAACAGGGCTCGAAAGGCGTACCTCGTACCTCGCATAAAGACTTCAAGCCTCGTGTTTAGCTTGCGAGGTACACCAAAAGCTCCGCTTTTGCAAAGTTCAGCTTATGCATAGATTCCAAGCCTCGTGTTTAGCTTGCGAGGCACACCAAAAGCTCCGCTTTTGCAAAGTGTAGCTTTAATATTATATTCGCATATAAAGATTCATCTGATAAAATAAAAAGCACCCCGCGAGGTGCTTTTTGTTTTTGTAGCCTTAATTATCGTGCATACAACGGGACGTCGCGGCGCCGTCCCCTACCGCTATCACTTTTCAATATCCAAAACAGACGTCAGATCGTCAAATGAGTAGTCCGCCTCGGCGCATTCTCCCTTGTGCACAAGCACAGTCTTCATTCCTGCAGCGTTACCGCCTGCCACGTCAGCTACAGGATTATCGCCAACCATAATAAATTCCCCATCGGGATACAGACCCTTGGCAAGCTCAAAAATCTCCTTGCGAGGCTTGTCGTAGCCAACAAGGGCGGAAATTACGAGATGGTCAAAATGGCGCGTCAGGTCAAGCGCATCCAAAACCTCTATGAGATCGGGATAGTTATTGGACAAAAGAACGTTCTTATATCCCATTTCCCTTGACTTTTCAAGCGTGGCGATTGTATCGGGATACAGATTGTAATTTTCAGTTTCCTTTATGCTACCTCTCACCTTATGAGTGGCGGCTTTGGCCAAATCGGGCGCAATGCCGAGAGAAATATAGTAATTATATATATGGGCATTCATAAAATCCCACCATTTTTCGCCCGTCATATTACTATAGTCCTCATCTGGCGTGTGCCATGTGAAGCCTGTAGCCATACAGCGACGAATATCCGTGAA
>JAZQVW010000007.1:0-9159 GCA_045632025.1 Candidatus Avispirillum sp.
TGGGGGAATGCAACGAAAACGATTAAATATCGTTTTCGTAAGCGGTGTCATCCAAAGTGCGAGTGAGCAGAGCTGAGTGTACCGAAGCGATAGCTCACGACACACGACGATGACTGGGGGAATGCAACGAAAACGATTAAATATCGTTTTCGTAAGCGGTGTCATCCAAAGTGCGAGTGAGCAGAGCTGAGTGTACCGAAGCGATAGCTCACGACACACGACGATGACTGGGAGAATGCAGAGAAAACGATTAAATATCGTTTTCGTAAGCGGTGTCATCCAAAGTGCGAGTGAGCAGAGCTGAGTGTACCGAAGCGATAGCTCACGACACACGACGATGACTGGACGCGGGGCAGAGAGCGGAATAACCTATTGCGTTTTGGGATTCCAAGGGGGGCCCCTTGGTCGCTCGTCGCAACGAGCGAAATGCCCTTGAACTCCTCATCCACCGCTCCGCGGTCCCCCTTCTCCCGCAGGAGAAGGCTAGGCGGCGGGAGCAAGCCCCCGCCCTACAAATTCTAACCATCGTGCAGCGAAGCCCAGACGCCTCATCCGTCTGCTTCGCAGACACATTCTCCCCGGGGAAGGCTTAGACTCGTAAATTATCGCTAGACTTCTAAGTATTAATTTTACTATAAAGGAAGCAATTTGTCATTTTGCACAAATATTTAATTGTTTATTGTAATAATCGTTATTTACAAAGACAATAAAATAATGTATAATAAATGAGTATGCTGAAAAGCAGAGAATTTCATAAAAAATTTTATTTAGATACAATCCCAGGAGGTACCAAATGGCAAGAAGAAAAGTTTCAATGGACGGTAATACCGCTGCCGCGCACGTTTCATA
Organism: Candidatus Avispirillum sp.; assembly: GCA_045632025.1. Taxonomy (GTDB): domain Bacteria; phylum Bacillota; class Clostridia; order Oscillospirales; family CAG-272; genus Avispirillum. Next base: position 850 of record JAZQVW010000007.1, read on the forward strand.
CGCGTTCACAGAGGTTGCCGCTATTTATCCTATAACACCTTCTTCCCCTATGGCCGAGGTTACAGACACTTGGTCAGCAACAGACAAAAATATTTTCGGCGAGAGTGCAAGAAATATCTTTGGCGACAGAGTAAAGGTTATGGAGATGCAGTCTGAGGCAGGTGCAGCAGGTGCCGTTCACGGCTCACTGGCAGCAGGCGCGCTCACAACAACTTATACAGCTTCTCAGGGTCTTCTTCTTATGATCCCCAATATGTATAAGATCGCAGGTGAGCTCCTTCCTTCCGTTATCCACGTTTCCGCTCGTGCAGTTGCATCTCATGCGCTGAACATCTTCGGCGATCATTCCGACGTTTATGCTTGCCGTCAGACAGGCTTTGCAATGATGGCTGAAACAAATCCTCAGGAGGTTATGGACCTTGGTGCAGTTGCACACCTTGCAACAATCGAGGGCAGAGTTCCTTTCCTTAACTTCTTCGACGGCTTCCGTACATCCCACGAGATCCAGAAGATCGAGGCTTGGGACTATGAGGACTTAAAGGAAATGGTTGATATGGATGCAGTTGAGGCATTCAGAGCTCGCGCTATCAATCCCGAGCATCCCGTTCTCCGCGGCTCCGCTGAAAACGGCGACATCTTCTTCCAGCACAGAGAAGCTTGTAACAGCTACTACGATGCGCTTCCCGCAATCGTTGAAAAGTATATGGACAAGGTCAATGCCAAGCTCGGCACAGACTATAAGCCCTTTAACTACTACGGTGCTCCCGACGCTGAGCGCGTTATCATCGCTATGGGTTCAGTTTGTGACGTTGCAGAAGAGGTTATCGATTATCTCGTAGCAGCCGGCGAAAAGGTTGGTCTTGTTAAGGTTCGTCTTTACAGACCCTTCGTTGCTGAAAATCTTATTAAGGCTATTCCCGAAACTGCAACAAAGATCGCAGTTCTCGACAGAACTAAGGAGCCCGGCGCACTTGGTGAGCCTCTCTATCTTGACGTTGTAACAGCACTTGCTTCCAAGGGTGTTACAGGCAAGACTATCGTTGGCGGCCGCTACGGTCTCGGCTCTAAGGACACAACTCCCGCATCTATCATCGCAGTTTACGACAACCTTGCTACAGATGCTCCCAAGAACAACTTCACTATCGGTATCGTTGACGACGTTACAGGTCTTTCTCTTCCCGAGCTTCGTTCTCCCGACACAGCTCCTGCGGGCACAATCTCCTGCAAGTTCTGGGGCCTCGGCGGCGACGGTACAGTTGGTGCAAACAAGAACTCCATCAAGATCATCGGTGACCACACAGATAAGTATATCCAGGCTTACTTCCAGTACGACTCAAAGAAGACAGGCGGCGTAACTATCTCCCACCTGCGCTTCGGTGATGCTGCGATCAAGAGCCCCTACTATATCACAAAGGCAAACTTCGTTGCTTGCCACAATCCCAGCTATATCCTTAAGGGATATAAGATCGTAAACGACGTTAAGCCCGGCGGCACGTTCCTTCTTGACTGCCAGTGGGATGCTGCAGCTCTTGAGGAGAACCTTCCCGCATCCGTTAAGAGCTATATCGCAAATAACGACGTTCAGTTCTATACTATCAATGCAACCTCTATCGCAAAGAACGAGGTTGGCAACCCCAAGGTTAAGAACACTATCCTTCAGGCGGCATTCTTTGCTCTTGCAAACATTATGCCCCTTGAGGAAGCAGTTGGCTATATGAAGTATATGGCAACAAAGTCCTATTCCAAGTTTGGTGAAGAGGTTGTTGCTCAGAACCATAAGGCTATCGATATGGGCGCAGGCGCGCTTGTAAAGGTTGAGGTTCCCGCGGCTTGGAAGAACGCAGGTGAAAGCGCAGCAGCTGCTGCCGCAACAGGAACACGCCCCGAGCTTGTAGACTTTGTAAACCGCGTTGTTGTTCCCGTTTCCAAGATGGACGGTGACAGCCTTCCCGTTTCCGCATTCAAGGATATGGCAGACGGTACTTTCCCCCAGGGTGCGGCGGCTTATGAAAAGCGCGGCGTTGCAGTTATGGTTCCTCAGTGGAATGCAGAAAACTGTATCCAGTGTAATACATGTTCCTTCGTTTGTCCTCATGCAACTATCCGTCCCTTCGCTATGACAGCGGAAGAAGCGGCTAATGCACCCGAGGTAACAAAGTTTGCAGCTAAGCCTGTTATTAAGACAGACTATAAGTTCACAATGGCAGTATCTCCCCTTGACTGTATGGGATGTACACTTTGTGTTAAGGCTTGTCCTGTAAACGTAAACGTAGATAAGAAGGCTGCTGCAGCAGGCGAAAAGGCTGATCCCGCAAAGTATGCTCTCGTTATGAAGCCTCAGGCAACTCAGGCAGAGCAGCAGGCAGCATTTGATTATGCAGTTGCAAACGTTGCTGAAAAGCCCGAGCTCTTCAACGACACAACGGTTAAGGGCTCTCAGTTCAAGCAACCCCTGCTTGAGTTCTCCGGCTCCTGCGCAGGTTGTGCTGAAACATCCTATGCTCGTCTTATCACTCAGCTCTTCGGTGAGAGAATGTATATTTCCAACGCTACAGGATGCTCCTCTATCTGGGGCGGTAGCGCACCCTCCACACCTTATACAGTAAACCGTGAAAGCGGCAAGGGTCCTGCTTGGGCGAACTCCCTCTTTGAGGATAACGCAGAGCACGGTCTCGGTATGGCTCTCGGTCAGAAGACAATCCGCGAGCGCCTCATCCAGAAGGTTCGCGATCTTCTTGCAAAGTATAAGGAAATGGACGTTTCCGAGGAATGGACAGGCTGCCTTGAGGGCTACCTTAACACTCTTGACGATCCTAAGGCAAACGAAGCTGCAACAGCACATATGGTTGCAATGCTTGAAGAGGATATTGCACGCGGAACATGCGAAACAGTTCCCGCTGAAAAGGAAATCGTTGCAGGCAAGGATTATCTTGCTAAGAAGTCCGTTTGGATCTTCGGTGGCGACGGTTGGGCATACGATATCGGTTTTGGCGGTCTTGACCACGTGCTTGCTTCCGGCGAGGACGTAAACATCATGGTATTCGATACAGAGGTTTACTCCAACACAGGCGGTCAGGCTTCAAAGGCATCCAGCATCGGTCAGGTTGCTCAGTTCGCAGCAGCAGGTAAGGCTATCGGCAAGAAGAATCTTGCAGAGATCGCAATGTCCTACGGCTACGTATACGTTGCACAGATCGCAATGGGCGCTGATATGAATCAGACACTTAAGGCTCTCAGAGAAGCTGAGGCATATCCCGGACCTTCTCTTGTTATCGGCTACGCTCCTTGTGAAATGCACGGTATCAAGAAGGGCGGCATGCAGAACTGCCAGCTTGAAATGAAGAAGGCAGTTGAGGCAGGTTACTGGCACCTCTTCAGATATAATCCCACACTTGAGTCTAACAAGCTCACGATCGATTCCAAGGCTCCCACAGCGGACTACCAGGAATTCATTGCAAACGAGGCTCGTTATGCTCGTCTTGCACAGTCCTTCCCCGAAAGAGCGGCACAGCTCTTCGCGCAGGCTGAGGCTGCAGCAAAGGCTAAGTACGAAAGACTCGTTAAGATGGGTAAGCTTTACGAATAATATAAGAAATCGGCAGGGAGGAATCCCTGCCGATTTGTCAATGTAAGATGTAGGTGAGATATGAGTGACGATTTGTTGAAAAGAAAGCATCCTCGACTTGATAATTATGACTACAGCTCTGCCGGAGGATATTTTGTTACGATATGCACGCAAGACAGGCGATGGGCGCTGTCACGTCTCGTAGGGCGGGGGCTTGCTCCCGCCGAAAAGGAATATCTGGAGCTTACCCAAATCGGAGAGATTGCAGAGCAACAGATTTTACTGTTAGAAAAAATGTATCCTTTTTTGAAGGTGGACAGATACGTAATAATGCCAAATCATATTCACGTTATCTTTATATTGAAGAATCAAGCGGCGGGAGCGAGCCCCCGCCCTACGGTTATGGATATCGTTTGTGCGTATAAATCATTGACGACACGTGAATGTAGAAAAATTGGATTTAAGGATAAGCTGTTTCAAACTTCGTTTTATGAGCATATTATTCGTAATCGTGACGATTATGATGAAATAGCGAAATATATTTATGAAAATCCAATTCGTTGGTATTATGATAAAAGATCCCCTACAGAGAAGTAAATCTGTGGGGGATCTTATATTCAATTAACCTTCATAGCCGAGCATAATGCCGCCTTCCTCTGCGTAGAAGGAGCAGAGAGCGCCGCATTCTGTTATCTTGATATCAGCATCGGGAAATTCGCTTCGAATAACCTCTGCAAGGTGGTTAGCCATATCTAAAACGAGGCAATGTCCGATAATGACCTTGCCGCCCGAGTAGCCATCAGCCTTCATAAGACGAAGGATCTCAGCGTGCGCGTTTTTGTCTCCTCTGGGCTTGGAGATCAGCTCAAGAGTTCCCTCGCTGCTTGCCTTGCCAACGATTCTCAGATTAAGAATGGAGGAGATCTTTGCCGCTGCCGCGCTTACTCTGCCGTTGTTTGCAAGATTTTTGAGGGATTTGAGGCAGAAGATAAGGTGAGTTTTCTTTTGATATTCCTTGATCTCGTCGCAGATGGTATCAAAATCCTTTCCCTCGTCCATAAGCTCCTGAAGCTTTCTTGCGATAAGCTCCATTTCACCGCCTGTGGAGAGGGAGTCGATCATACAAACCTTGCGGTCAGGATGCTCCTCCTCGTATTGCTCCTTTGCAATTCTTGCGGCGTTGTAGCAGCCGGAGAGGTTTGATGTCATTGTGATACCGAATATGTATTTAGTATCTCCAAATGCGGAGATCCAGGCTTCGCTTGCGGGGCAGGCGCTGCCTGAGCGTCCCTTGTAAGCGGAGAGATATTCAACCATTTCGTTTACATTAAAGCTTGCATCGTCAACGAACTGCTTTTCGTCTGTGCCGATGGTGAGCGGAACTGTTATAACAGTTCCGTCCTTTATATTACATGATGAATCAGCGATTATTTTGAACATAATATTAGTTCCTTTCAAAAAAGCGTCGGAATAACCCGACTAGAGTAACTATATCAGTTTTTCAAAAACCTGTCAAGAGTATTTGAAAACCTTGTTGACAAATTTACAATTTGCAGTTAAAATGTTCATATGGAAAAGTTAAATATCATATATGAAGAAATCAGCTCCTTCAGACTGCCCAGATATAAGGAGCTACCCGATATGGGGCTCTATCTTGAGCAGGTGGTTAAGTATATAAACAGTTGCCTCGCTCCGCTTGGTTGTGTGGAAATAACGTCATCCATGGTAAGCAACTACGTGAAGAAGGGACTTGTGGACAACCCTGTGAAAAAGCAATATTACGCTATGCATCTTGCCGAGCTTTTTTACGTAGTTCTGGCAAAGCGAGTTCTTGCAATCGACAATCTGGGCATAATGCTTGAGATGATAAAAAAGGAATCGGGAAGCGCGGTGTACGACAACAGCTGTACGGAATTTGAAAACCGCCTCCGCTTTGTGTTCGGCATTGCAGACGACATTCCCGCAAGCGATGCAGAGGAAAACGAGCTTAAGATGATGCTTGACGAGGTTATCACGGCCGTTGTTTTCTCCATCCATCTTAATTATTGGTTCAGCGAAGCAAAAAAAGAAGCAGACGAATGATTCGTCTGCTTTTTCTTTTGTAAGGGGTCCTCAAGCCGTCGGAAGACGGCTTGGGGTTCACTTTATACTGCCAGTAAGAGATAAACTGTGTATGCAACGTAGAAGAGTATCCAGATAATACCGGATGCGCGTCCAAGCTTGCCCTTTTTGTTTGCGATGATGCACCATACCAGCATAACGGCAGTCATTGCAAAGAGGATCACCGCGTTGATGATGGAGTCCGCATTGATAGCGATGGGGGAGATGGAGCTTGAAAGACCGAGGATGAAGAGAAGGTTGAAGATGTTGGAGCCAACAACGTTACCGAGAGCAAGTCCGCTCTCGCCCTTCTTTGCCGCAACGATGCTTGTAACAAGCTCGGGAAGGCTTGTACCGATGGCGATGATTGTGAGTCCGATAAAGGTCTCGCTCCAGCCAACAGCCTTAGCGATTGCAACGGCGTTGTCAACGACAAGGTCGCCGCCGAAGATGATAGCGGCAAGGCCGCCGATGATAAATACCACACTGAGGAGGGGATTGAGAGCCTTAACCTCTTCTGTTGCCGCCTCTCTGTTTTTGAGGGCTGAGAAAACGACCCAAACAAGATATGCAGCCATAATAAGAAGCATAATGACACCGTCGATGCGGCCGAGGCTTCCGCCGATGACAATCATAGCGAGCATAATAGCGCTTGCAATAAGATTGATGGGGAAATCGCGCTTCATAATGTCGGAGTCAAGCGCGAAGGGCTTGATAGCGGCGCAAACGCCGACAACCACCAGCATATTGAAGATGTTTGAGCCAACCACGTTGCTGATAGCGATCTCGTTGCTTCCTGCGATGCCTGCTGTGATGCTGACAGCGGCCTCAGGAGCGCTTGTACCCATAGCAACGACGGTGAGTCCGATAACGACTGCGGGAACGCCCAGCAGCTTTGCAACGGAGGAGCTTCCGTCAACGAAGAAGTCGGCGCCCTTGATAAGGAGCACAAAGCCGACGATGAGAAGCAGAATGTTGATGAACATAAATTTTCTTCCTTTCTTTTTATAAGCGCGCGAGGCGTCTCGGCATAAAAAAATGAGACTATTTACTGCGCGACAAAGCACAGCAAAAGTCTCGTTTCAAAACAAAGAATGTTTCGGGCGCGACCCGGTAGCTAAAGCTACGAGATGACGGATCGTGCCGTGGAAATTTCCACGCCCTACTCCCTTTTACTGGTTTTATTATAAAACTTGGTGACACTAAAGTCAAGAACATTTTTTTACAATATTTTTATCCGCTATGCACGTTTTTGTGGTAGAATTAGAAAAAGGCCTAATTGCCTTCTCCTGGGAGAAGGGGGACCACGTAGTGGTGGATGAGGAGTCTGGGCTTAGTTTATGCCGGAAGTGATCGAGGAATCAAAAAATGCAAGCAAAGAGAAACGAAAGTCTGAACGAACTTGCGCGAGAGCTGCGGAAAAATATGACCAGAGAAGAGAAGCATCTTTGGTATGATTTTTTGAAGAAGCTGCCGCTGACGGTCAAAAGGCAAACTATTATAGGAAGCTATATAATTGATTTTTATATAGATAGTAAGCAGATAGCAATTGAGATTGACGGAAGGCAACATAGATTGTCTGAATATATAGAAGCTGATGAGAGGCGTGACAGCGAGTTAAAAATGCTGGGCATAAAAGTTATCAGATATAGCAATAAAGATATAAATAAAAATTTCAGAACTGTTTGTAAGGATATTTTAAATCACTTAGGTCTTAAAGCTGAGGATTTGAAAGCTATAGAGGTGAAGGATGGCGAAGCCTAGACTCCTCACCCACCGCAAGCGGTCCCCCCTCCCCCAGGGGAGGGCAAAACAGAAAGGAGAACATCAATGGAACTCAAAGGACTTAAAGCGAATTTTCTCGGCGACAGCATCACAGAGGGGATCGGATGCTCTGCGCCCGAGCACATATATTTAAACGTATTAAAGGAAAGATGCGGACTTAGTGAGGCGAGAAACTACGGTATCGGCGGAACTCGTCTTGCCCGCGAGATCTCAAACACATGGGCGAAAAATGACGACGACAGAAATATGTGCGCCCGTTCGCTCACGATGGACCCCGATGCGGATCTGATAGTTCTTTTCGGTGGCTCAAACGATTTCGGCCATGGCACAGCTCCCCGCGGACTCCCTACAGACCGCACACGAGACACCTTCTGGGGCGCCTGCCACGAGGTTATGAGAAATCTTATTGAGAGATATCCCGAGGCGGTCATTGTTGTTGTAACTCCTCTTCACCGTTGGAACGAAAACGATCCCCACGGCGATTACAGAACCTATGATCTTGACACGCTGAAGGTTTATGCTGATATTATCCGCGAGGTTGCGGAGTATTATTCTCTCCCTGTTCTTGATCTTTACAGAAACAGCGGTATTCAGCCCGAGATTCCCGTGATGAAGGAAAAGTATATGCCCGACGGCCTTCATCCCAACGATGCAGGCCACGTCCTCATAGCAAACCGCCTTGAGGGTCTTCTCAGAAGCTTGTAAAAATTGCCCTCCCTTGGGGGAGGGGGTTAGTGCAGCTAAAACGATTAAGTATCGTTTTAGCAAGCGGTGTCATCCAAAGTGCGAGTGAGCAGAGCTGAGTACATCGAAGCGATGGCTCGCGACACACGACGATGACTGGAAGCAGTGGTGGGTGA
>JAZQVW010000008.1:0-16003 GCA_045632025.1 Candidatus Avispirillum sp.
TCCTGTGTTTGCAAGGAGGAAGCAGCCCGTGCCGTAGGTGTTTTTCATATCCCCTCGGTTAAAGCATCCCTGACCGAAGAGCGCCGCCTGCTGGTCGCCTGCGATTCCGCAAATGGGGATTCTCTCGCCCATAATGCGAAGGTATCCGTACACCTCGCTGCTACTTCTTACCTCGGGGAGCATACTGCGGGGGATATTCAGAACGGAAAGAAGCTTTTCGTCCCACTCTCCGCGCTCGATATTATAAAGCATAGTTCTTGAAGCGTTGGTCTGGTCGGTCACGTGGACCTCGCCGTCGGTCAGCTTCCAGAGTATCCAGGTGTCAACAGTTCCGAAAAGGAGCTCGCCTGCCTCCGCCTTTTCTCTTGCGCCCTCTACGTTGTCAAGAATCCACTTGATCTTGGTTGCGCTGAAATAGGCATCGGGAATAAGTCCCGTTGCCTCTGAAATATAGGTTGTGAGCCCACCGGAAACAAGCGCCTCGCACATTTCAGCAGTTCTGCGGCACTGCCATACGATAGCATTGTAAACGGGACGGCCCGTGGTCTTATCCCAGACGATAGTGGTCTCTCTTTGATTTGTGATACCAACGCCTGCTATTTCCTTTGGGTCAATACCGCTTTTTGCAATGCACTCCGTAAGACTTGCATACTGGTTAGCATAGATAGCCATAGGGTCCTGCTCAACCCAACCGGGCTGAGGATAGGTGAGAGGGATCTCGTGCTGAGCCATACTGATGATATTGCAATCGCGGTCAAAAAGTATGCTTCTGGCGCTTGTTGTTCCCTCGTCAAGAGCAAGAATATATTTCTTTTCCATATCTTATCTGCGTCCTTATGTCTTTTTTTACATTATAACATATAAGCGCGCTTTTTTCAAGACGCAGTTGATTGCGAATAATTATTATTCTCCTCTTGATGGCTTTATTATACTACCATATTCACCCATCTTCTGTGACTTGGTTACACAAACGATAATTTATCAGTAGAACGTTATTTGATATTTGTAGGGACCGGCGTCCTCGACGGTCCGATATCAAACATATGTAATTTTTAATATTTGATAGGTTGAATCTTATTATCAATTATAGCAAGTCTAAATCCTTCGTTTGCGGACCGTCGTGGACGCCGGCCCCTACGGGGTTATACCATTAAACAATAATTTAGCAAAGCCAAATTTACAAACAAAAATATCTTCTCTTGTGTGACGCAAATTGTCTGCCCCACCCTATTCTTTCTCTCTATATCTATAAAACAATGTCCGCCTTGAACGATGCATCGATGCATCTCACAGCCTCTTGCCAAAGCAATTTAAATATGATAGAATTTAAATAATAAGGAAGTGATGAAATGGATATTTTTTCTCCCGTGACCGCACTGCGCGGTGTTGGCGAGGCCAAGGCAAAGGCTCTTGCCAGGCTGGGTATTTTTTCAATATATGATCTGCTTAATTATTTTCCAAAGGCATATCAGCACAGAGGCGCGGTTTCAACCATTGCCGAAACCGTTCTTAAAATAAAGCAGACGGGTGAGCTTGCTCCCACGTCCCTTATGCTGACCGTCGGTACAGACCCCGTGACAAAAATGATTCGCCGCGGTATGGTGCTGACGAAATTCAAGGCCTTTGACGAAAGCGGAGTTTGCGAGATAACATTCTTCAATCAGGCATACGTTAAGGATATTTTCAAGAAGGGCTCCGCCTTTCGCTTCTGGTGCCGCCCCACTTACGAGCGCGGACACCTTAGCCTAAACTCCCCTGCCTATGAAATGTGCATTCCAGGACGTGAGCTTGACGCAATCGTCCCCGTTTATTCTCTCACCCGCGGTGTTTCCCAGAAGATGCTAATTTCCCTTATGCGCGATGCCCTTCGCTATTCGGGAGGACTCGGAGAGCATATCCCCCCAAAGGTTCTTCTTGAAAACAAGATCGCAAGCCTTAATTACGCCATTAAAAACGTTCACTTCCCCGAAAGCCTCGAAGCATTATACAGCGCAAGACGCCGATTCGATTTTGACAGGATATTCACCATTTCAGCGGCTCTTGCTTCAAATACGGCAAAGCGAAGCGAAAACGCTCCGCCTATGAAAAGCACAGACTATTCCCCCATTCTCTCAGCTCTCCCCTTTGCGCTGACAGGCGCGCAGGCAAGAGCGGCAAAAGAGATCGCCGCAGATATGGCAAAAAGCCGCCAGATGTGCCGCATCCTTTGCGGCGACGTTGGCAGCGGTAAGACCGCGGTTGCCGCGATCGCTTCATATATCTGCGTTTCAAACGGATATCAGGCGGCGCTTATGGTGCCCACGGAAATCCTTGCAAAGCAGCACTACGCCGAGCTTCGCCCTCTTTTTGAGAGCCTTGGCTACAAATGCGCTCTGCTCATCGGAAGCCTCAAAGCCTCCGAAAAGAAAAAGCTTCAGGCTGAGATCGCGGGAGGCGACGGCCGTCCCGACCTTATTATCGGAACTCACGCTCTGCTGACCGACAAGGTAGCTTTTGAAAACCTCGGCCTTATTATAACTGACGAGCAGCACCGCTTCGGCGCAAATCAGCGGGCAGCCCTGGGCGAAAAATCAGAATGCGCTCACACTCTCGTTATGAGCGCAACTCCCATCCCACGAACTCTTTCTCTCGTTTATTACGGCGACCTTGACCGCTCCGTTCTTGACGAGCTGCCTCCCGGACGACTGAAGGTTGGGACCTTCACCGTTGACGAGGGCTACCGCGCAAGGCTCAACGGATTTATCAAGAAGCAGGCGGAAGAGGGACACCGCACCTACGTTGTCTGCCCCGCAATCGAGGAGTCTGAGAGCGCATCCGACGACGCGGACAACCTCTACGACATTGATTTTATGGGAGGCGGACAAAGCGAGCCTCAGCTGAAAGGAGCCGTTGAATACGCGGCCAAGCTTCAGGAGGAGCTTCCCACTCTTCGCATCGGATTTGTTCACGGCAAGCTGAAGACGGCGGAAAAGGATCGCGTTATGAGCGACTTTGCCGAGGGTCGACTTGACGTTCTTGTTTCAACAACGGTTATTGAGGTTGGCGTCAACGTTCCCGAGGCGACCCTTATGGTTGTTGAAAACGCAGAGCGCTTTGGTCTCTCTCAGCTTCATCAGCTTCGCGGCCGAGTCGGACGAGGACGACACAAGTCCTATTGCATTCTCGTCTCAGACACGAAAAACGAGACCTCTAAGAAGCGACTTGAAATAATGTGCAATCTTTCCGACGGCTATCTCATCGCCGAGGAGGACTTGAAGCTTCGCGGACCGGGCGATTTCTTTGCAAACGGAGGCATTATCCGCCAGCACGGAGCCTCATTCTCACCCATCACCGAGGACGGAGACAAAAACCTCTACGAAAACGCTGTTTCTGCCGCAAAGGCCGTGGTTGACGCCGATCCCACTCTTTCGGCCCACGAAAACAGAACTTTAGCCAAGATTGTACAAAAAATGCTAATCGGTACGGAAAATACTATAAATTAGTACACTTTGAACACAACAAAAGTCAAAAACGGACTACCCGAAAACCTCGGATAGCCCGTTTTTTGTTATGCGTTTGCAGAATTTGCTGTGTTTTTGTAGTTGTTTATACATTTGTCTAAGAACCACTCAAGAACTGCTTTTATCTTGTTTTCATCAGTCAAAAAGCTCATTCCGTGGTCTGCTTCAGGTATTTTTATAACCGTAAGATCGCAATTCTTAGCGCTTTCGGCATTGCTGTCCGTCATTCTTACGGGAACGAAATCGTCCGCTTCTCCGTGGATGATAAGAAGGGGTCTTGTGTTGCGGACAAGGGCACGGCCAACGTCTCCCTCTGAAAAATCTACGCCTGCTCTATGCTCTGCGATCTTCTTTGCAAGGGGCAAAACAAGAGCGGGAGGAATATTCATCTTGGTTTTCAGAACGTGCTTGTAAATATCAAGGGGACTGCTATAGCCGCAATCCGCAATGATTCCGCAAACTGCATCGGGCAGCTTTCCGCCTGCCGCAAGCATAACGGTTGAGGCGCCCATGGACATTCCGTCAAGAATAATAGGAAGCCCCTTATATTTTCTTGCCGCAAGCTCTGCCCAGAGGCGGCAATCCTCCTTTTCCTTGATGCCGAAGGTGATATATCTTCCGTCAGAATCACCGTGGGCTCTGTGGTCGGGCATAATAAGCGTGAAGCCAAGGTCGTGATAATACTTGATGGCGCAGGAGAAATCGTGAACTCCGCAGGAGCGGTAGCCGTGCATCAGAATAATAACTCCGCGGGGATTCTCAGCCTCGATTATTCTTCCTGCAAGGCGAAGATGGTCAACGGAGCGGATCATAACCTTCTTAGGATTTTGAGCTCTCGCCCAAGCCATACCTGCGTTGACTCTGTCAGCATAGTACGCGCCCTTGATCTCGCCGCCATACCAATAATTCTTGCCCTCATAGCGGCTAAAGCCCGTATTGAAAAGCTTCGTTGCCGCCGCATAAGCTACAGCCGCAGGAATCGCCGCCGCAAGGGCGAGCGCCGCCTTTGAGCCGTTTGTTTTCTTTCCGTTACTACTCATAGGTCCATCTCCTATCCGTTTATAAGCTGAAGAAATTCATTTTCGTCTATAACCTTTATGCCAAGCGCGTTTGCCTTATCTAATTTTGAGCCTGCGCTCTCGCCTGCAACGACGCAGGTGGTCTTAGCTGAAACACTGCCCGTAACCTTTGCGCCAAGAGCCTTAAGGCGCTCTCCCGCCTCACCGCGAGTCATTGAGGAAAGAGTTCCCGTGAGAACAAAGGTCTGCCCCGCAAGGCTGTCTCCCTTTTTCTCCGCCTTGGCTCCCTCAAGCACAACTCCGTATTCTGCAAGACGGGAAACAAGCTCTGCTGTTTCGGGTAATTTAAAGAAATTAACGATGGATTCCGCCATAATAGCGCCAACGTCCTCAACCTGACAAAGCGCCTCGGCATCGGCATCAAAGAGAGCGTTTACGCTGCCAAACCGGCTGATAATAGCCTCGGACGCCGCCTCGCCTATATGGCGAACTCCAAGTCCGAACAGAACTCTCGCTCCGCCTGCCGCCTTGGAATTTTCTATGGCAGAAACAAGATTTGATGCCGCCTTCTTACCCATTCGGGGAAGCTTTTCCACGTCCTCTGCCTTGACTGTGTATATATCTGCCGCAGACCTCACAAGCCCCTCGTTAACAAGAAGGCTTACAACGCTGGGGCCCATACCCTCAATATTCATAGCGCCCTTGGAGGCAAAATGAACGAGACGGCGCTCAAGCTGAGCGGGACAAGCGGCATTGAGGCAACGGATAGCTCCGGTTCCCTCCTCCTCGCTGTCAAAGAACAGCTTTTCGCCGCATGAGGGGCACACCTCGGGGAATGAGAACACCTTCTCCGTGCCGTCGCGCTTTGCGGCAACGCTTGAAACGATCTCGGGAATAATATCTCCCGCCTTCTGCACAACAACTGTATCGCCTATTCTGATATCGCGGCTTCGTATAATATCTATATTATGAAGTGTTGCTCTGGAAACGGAGGTTCCCGCAAGTCTTACCGGCTCAAGCACCGCATTGGGGGTGATGACTCCCGTTCTGCCCACCTGAAGAGCAATGTCAAGAAGCTTTGTTTCCTTCTGCTCGGGAGGGAATTTATAAGCTACCGCCCATTTGGGAGTGTTCGTATTCTCGCCGAGAAGCTCTCTGTAGGAAAGCTTATTCGTTTTGATAACGACGCCGTCAATATCATATGGCAAGTCGTCTCGCTCAGCGCCAAGGGCCTCTATGGCAGAAACTATGTCCTCAGACTCTCCTGCAACCGTCAATATCTTAACTGTGGGAAGGCCTAATTCAGCCATTCGGGAAACTGTTTCGCAGTGGGTCTGTGCCTCTCTTCCATCAGGATAAAGGCTTCCTGCCTGCAGATTGAAAACGAATATATCAAGTCCGCGCGATCCTGCTTCCTTTGCATCAAGGCGGCGAAGAGAGCCTGCCGCCGCATTTCTCGGATTCGCCCAAAGCTTTTCTCCTGCCTCTTCCTTTTCAGCATTAAGACGGGCAAATGCCTCTCGGGGCATATAGACCTCTCCGCGAACCGTTATGGAAACACTTTCCTTTAATCTGTGAGGAATGGTGTTCATTGCAAGGATGTTCTCGGTTACGTCCTCGCCAACCGTGCCGTCACCTCTTGTTGCGCCCTGAACGAGAACTCCGTTTTCATATGTGAGGCTGACAGAAAGTCCGTCTATCTTCGGCTCAACGGAAAACTGAAGATCATCTATTCCTTCCTCGAGAAGCGCCGCCTTTGATTTATCCACAAAGGCCTCAAGCTCCTCGTAGGAGAAAACGTCAGTAAGAGAGCCCATTTTAACTATATGGGTCACCTTGCTGAATTTGTCGCCTGCCTTGCCGCCAACCTTATGGGAGGGAGAATCGGGCGCGTCAAGCTCGGGGAAAAGAGCTTCAAGCTCCGAAAGTCGGCGATAGAGCATATCGTATTCATAGTCGGAAATTTCAGGGGTGTCCTTTTCGTAATAGAGCTTGGAATGATACAGTATCTGCGCTCTAAGCTCTTTTATCTCTAATTCTGCTGTTTTCTTATCCATAATAATACCCCTTGAAAAGCTATAATTATCTACTTTATTTTACCATATTTTTATAATAAAAATCAATGAACTGAAAATGAATTTAAGAAAAAACAATTGACTTTGATTTGACTTGGTGATATAATCAATATATGAACAGTTATTCATATGTTTGAGGTGAATTATGTCAGAACACATCCATGCAGACCATTGCAACACGTCCGCTGATCACATCCCCTGCGACGAAATGCTATACGACCTTGCGGAATTATATAAGGTTTTCGGTGACTCCACAAGAGTCAAGATCCTCTGCATTTTGTTTGAGGGCGAAATGTGCGTTCAGCATATTTCAGAGATGCTCTCTGTTTCACAGTCTGCCGTTTCCCATCAGTTGAGAATACTTAAGGGCGCACGTCTTGTTAAATACAGACGCGAGGGAAAAACGGTTTACTACAGCCTTGCCGACGACCACGTTCGCGAGATCATCGGCTGCGGCATTGAGCATATTTCAGAATAATTATTAAAAGGAGATATTAATATGACAAAGGTTTTCAGACTTACGGAAATCGACTGCCCCGTTTGCGCAGGCAAGGTTCAGGACCTTATTTCCAAGATCGACGGCGTTATTAGCGCCAGAGTTGACTTCCTCGTGCTTAAGCTTACAATTGAGGCTGAGGAAAAGGACTTCCCCAAAATTATGAAGCAGGCTGAAAAGGCCGTTAAAAAGATCGAGCCCGATTGCGACATTGAGGATTGGGACTAAGCTTAGAAGAAGGTTTTGTTATGGCTAAAAAGAAAAAAAGGCTGAACAAAACTCAAAGAAAGCGCCTTTGCTCTATTATTTCGGGCGGGGCGTTATTTGCTTTGGGCGCTGCTTTCAGCATATTTGATCTAAGCATTTTTAGCGCCGTTTCCTTCACTCTCGCGGGCGCCGCCGCAGGTGCTATGTGCGTTTCGAGAGCGATAAACGGTATTCTTGCAAAGAATTTCTTTGACGAGAACACTCTTATGACAATTGCCGCCATCGGCGCAGTTGCAATCGGAGAATATCCGGAATGCGCCGCCGTTATGATACTTTATCAGATAGGCGAGCTTTTCCAGTCCCTTGCGGTGGGACGCTCAAGAAAGGCTATCAGCGCTCTAAGCCGCCTCTGCTCCGATACAGCCGACGTGCTTCGCGACGGAGAATACGTTACCGTAGGCGCAAGCGAGGTGCGTGAGGGAGACGTTATACGGATCAAGGCAGGCGACAGGATCCCCGTTGACTGCATTATAACAAGCGGCTCCACTACCGTTGACACTTCAAGCGTTACCGGCGAAAGCCTCCCCGCAGATGCCACCAAGGGCTCAGCTCTTTATTCGGGATGCCTCAACCTTACCGGTCTTATAACGGCATCCGTCCTCCGCCCCGCATCCAACAGCGCTGCAGCAAGAATACTTAAGCTGACGGAGCAGGCTTCCGACAGAAAGACAAAATCAGAGGCGTTTATTACACGGTTTGCCAAGGTCTACACTCCCCTTGTTTGTGTCATCGCCGCGGCAACAGCATTTCTTATTCCCCTAATTTTATCGCTACTTGGCCAAAGCTTTTTTGCGCAATTTGCAATATGGGGAAAGAAAGCTCTTTCCATGCTTGTTATTTCCTGCCCCTGCGCTCTTGTTATTTCTGTTCCTCTCGGTTATTTCTGCGGACTTGGCAAAGCCTCAAAATCGGGCATCCTTATTAAAGGAAGCGCTTTTATAGACACTCTCGCAAGCGCTGATTACGCCGTTTTTGACAAGACGGGCACTCTCACAAAGGGTAAGCTTGCAGTTTGCTCAGTTGAAACCGCGGGCAGCATCAGCGAAAAGGATCTGCTCCGACTTGCAGCTTCAGCCGAAGCCGCATCAAGTCATCCCATTGCTAAAGCAATTTGCAACAGCTACACGGGTGAAACAGAAACAGCCTTAAGCATTAAGGAGATCGCAGGACGCGGAGTCGAGGCAGAGCTTGACGGCATCGGTAGCCTTAAGGTCACTAAGCCTCAAAGAGAAACAGAATTCACCGCAGTTGATGTTATTTTAAACGACGAGCTTCTTGGAACTATATTCTTCAGAGACGAGATCAAAGAGGATTCAAAAGAAGCATTATCCTGTATAAAAGGACTTGGAATCAAGGAAACTATTATTCTCACGGGAGACAGCACCAAGGAAGCCGAACGCGTAAAAAACGAGCTTATGGTAGACACCGTTTATGCACGACTTCTTCCCGAGGATAAGCTTTCAAGAATTGAAGACATTTGCCAAAAAGGAACAACGATCTACGTTGGCGACGGCATTAACGACTCACCCTCCCTTGCCAGAGCCGACGCAGGTGTTGCCATCGGCGTGCTTGGCACTGACGCCGCCATAGAGGCCGCAGACGTAGTTTTGATGGACGGCTCACCTATGCGACTTGCCGATGCAATAAGGCTTTCTAAAAGCAC
The DNA here is from genome assembly GCA_045632025.1 of Candidatus Avispirillum sp. Taxonomy (GTDB): domain Bacteria; phylum Bacillota; class Clostridia; order Oscillospirales; family CAG-272; genus Avispirillum. Next base: position 9,021 of record JAZQVW010000008.1, read on the forward strand.
CTACAGAGCTGTTAAATTCAATATTATAATCTCCCTCGCAGTCAAGGTTTCAGTTCTTGCTCTTGCTTTGGCCGGAATCACAGGAATGTGGAGCGCTGTGCTGGCCGATGTAGGCATGTGCATAATATGCGTTTCAAATTCCATGCGCCTTCTTAAATAACGCAAAAAGCCTTCCATTTGGAAGGCTTTTATTTTCGCTCGTAAAAAGCCCCCGATAAAAATCGGGGGCTTTTAAGCTAATTATTAGTGACTAACCAATTAGTGATCTACTAATTAGTGAACTTCCTCTTCGGAAACCTCGAAGCTGCTATAGTCGAATTCACCACTATTGATGCACTTCTTCATCTTAGCCATGTCAACTGCGTTAACCTTGCCGTTAGCGCCGAGGTCGAAGTTAGCTGCGATGGAATCAATGTCGCCGTCGCCTGTGTTGAGGAACTTCTTCAGCTTAGCCATGTCAATTGCATTAAGCTTACCGTTGCCGTCAACGTCACCGTGGAGGGCTCTGTTTGTTGTAATTGTTGCATCACCTGTTACAACGAATGTGATATCCTGAGTTGCTGTGTCAGCTGCCTCAGCACCCTCTACTGTCCAGCTCTTGAATACGAAATACTTATCGCCATCCTTAAGAAGGAGAGGAGCATGGAGTGTTACTGTTGCGCCGATCTCATACTCTGTAGCAACGCCGTTAACTGTTACAACTGCTGTTGTAGGAACGGGCTTTTCAAGCTTTTCGATGTCGCCGATTGTAACTGTAACGTCAACCTCTTCGCCTGCAACGTCGATGATGTTGCCTGCTTCGTAGGAGATGTCGATGCCGTAATCTGCGTCATAGTCAACTACGTTGAATACGAGTTCAACAATTGTGCCTGTAGCTGTGATGTTGCTGTCTACTTCGCTGTTGTTACCGAAGAAGATGCTGCCGTTTGCGAGAGCTTCGCCTTCGCCAAATACATCACCGTAGATTGTGTCAACAAGCTCAAGTGCTGCCTTGTTGTATTCTACTGTGAAGCCAAGTGCCCAGATACCGGGGTTGTTTGTAGCGTCAACGTATACGTGGAGCTGGCCGTCGATACCAACACCTGTTACGCCCATATCGAATGTGTAGATAGGCTCGTCAACCTTGTCGATGTCTTCAACTGTTACGTTGAGAACAACTTCCTTTCCGTTAGCGTTGATAACGTTACCGGAATCGTAATCGAAGTAGATGCCATAAGCATAGGATTCTGCCTCGTAATCAAGTACGTCGAATACGAGTTCAACTACTCTGCCGTTAGCTGTGATGTTTTCCTTTTCGGATTCTTCGTTGCTACCGTAGAAGTTGAAGCCAAGTCCGTCGTCAGAAGAGAGAGCGTTACCGTCGCCGAATACGTCACCGTAGATTGTTTCAGCAAGGGAGAGAACTTCAGAGTTGTAACCGAGAGTGAAGCCAAGTGCCCAGATACCGGGGTTGTTAGCGATGTCAACGTATACGTGGAGCTGGCCGTTGATAGCCTCGCTGGAAACGTTGATATCAGCTGTGGGAATTACGGGAGGCTTGATCTCGCCGATCTCAAATGTGAGATCAACAGGAATGGGATTGAATGCGCTGTCAATCTTAGCATGGTTAACATCGAGACCACCGTTGGGTTCAAGCTCGAAGCCATAGTCTGCGTCTGCATCAACAATGTTAAATACCATGGAGATGAACTTACCATCGTTGAGGCTGTTGTCCATACCTGTCATGTAAGGAAGGATCTTAACCTTGGATGCGTCTGCAAGGTTGTTGAATTCAACAACGTTGTAAACTTCGTTATAACCTGTAGCGCTTACAAATTCAAGAGCTGCATTGTTATAGAAGAAGTCAAGCTCTGCAGAGAAGATACCTTCGTTGTTATCTGTGATGTCGATCAGAACGAAGAGCTGATCGTCAATAACTTCACCTGTGAGTGTGTAAAGGAGGCCTTCGCCATCGAATTCTTCCTTAACCTCGAAGCCGAGTGTCCAGTTAACGGAACCAGCAGGTGTGGGTACCCATGTATAAGGATCGTCGCTTGTAGCGTATGTGTTTACGCAAACGCGGATCTTATCGCCTGCCTTAACATCGATTGTTTCAGATGTCTGGCCCATTGTGGAATCGATTGTATCGCCGTAGTAGTAGTTGCCGTAGTCTTCCTCGTCAGCGGGAGTCTTCATAATGTTGAACTGCCAGCCATCAACGGAGGAGCTGTTCATTGTTACTGTGATCTTACCGTCTTCTGTTACTACGTATTCGTAGTTGTAGCCCCAGGATTCAGCATCAACGTTTGCTGTAAAGTCGCCGGGCTCGAGGATGATTTCAGGGTTTTCCTGAGAACCAACAGGCGCAAAGCTTACGTTGAGGTTAGCTGTACCTGCAGGAGCTGTCCACATGTTTGCGGGATCGTATGTTGTGAAGAATACGAGGATCTCGTCGCCTGCCTTAACGTCCATGGTTGTTGCATCCATCCAAACGTCAGGATTGTTATCATATACGATGATATCGCCGTACTCGCCTGTTGTGAGGTTGTTTGCGTAGTATGTCCAACCGAGGCCCATGTAATCTGCATCATATGCATTTACGTTGAAGAAGAGCTTACCGTCTTCTGTAGCTGTGAATGTTACGTAGTAACCTTCGTTGCCAGCTGCAAGCTCAACCTGCTTTTCGATACCGAGGTTGCCCATCCAGTCAGGTGCAAGCTCGAGCTTTTCGGGATTGTCGATTGTACCAACGTTAACACCTGCAGCACCAGCTTCAAGAAGCATACGAACTGTTACGCTGTCTGTTTCAGATGCGTTGTATACCTGGAATGTATCGTTGCCCATCATAAGAGCGAAGGAAGCAGTGTTATCAGCGCCTGCGGGAGTTACTGTCTGACGACCGTAGAAGATCATATAGTCAGCACTGGATGCCTCGCCTACTACTACTGTGCCTTCCTTAACGTCTGTCTTAACGAATACTGTTGCACCGGGAGCAACTGTAACGCCGAGAGGCTTAACAGCGCTTGCGCTAAGAATATAGGGGTTTTCGTAAGAACCGAGAGCGGGAGCTTCAGGCTCTGTTTCTTCAGGCTCGGATTCAACGGGCTCTGTTTCTTCGGGCTCTGTTTCTTCGGGCTCGGATTCTTCAGGCTCTGTTGTTTCAGGCTCTGTTGTTTCGGGTTCTGTTGTTTCGGGCTCTTCAGGAGCGTCGCCGCCCTGGTTTGCTACATAGTTAGCAGCCATACCTGCAGCACCTGCATAGTAGTCTGTTACACAGAACTCAAGGTTGAATACGCGGAGGATGGGGTCTGCTGTTGTCTTTGTTGTTGTGAAGTGAGGATCGTACTCACCAACTACGAGCTCGTCGTCCCAGAAGAGGAGCGCTACGTTTGCATCGTAGTCAACGAAGAATGTCATTTCATTCCATGTGCCCTGGCCCATATCGAGAACAGAAGGATCGATCTCTACATAAGCGAAAGCTGTTTCCTCAAACTCTGCAATAGAGAGCTGAGAGCTGTTATTGGGAGTAATAGCAAAGTAATACTTTGTTGCGATTACGTTTTCGTCAGCGTCCTTATCTTCTACGATAAAGAGACCTGCGAGGTATTCAATAAGGTTAGGACCAAACCAGAATGCGAGTGTATCGTGGTAACCCCTTTCAGCTTCGATCTCTCTGTCCTTACCTTCAAGGCGGTTCCAGAGGTCAACCTGCATTGTTACTGTGGAGTTCTTTGTCTGGAAGTCGTAAAGATGGAAATAAGAACCTGTTTCAGAGAAACATGTAAGGTCAAGAACTGTGAAATCGTAGGGATTCTTGATGCCTGTGGAGTCTACGTGATCAGCAGACTTGATCTCAGGTCTTGTCTGACCGGGGAGCCAAAGCATATTCTTGGACTGGCCTGCGTTTTCACCGTCTACGTTATAAACAACTGCGCCTGCCTCGTTGTCCCAGCCGCCTTCAGCATTAAGTTTCCACTTCATCTGTGTCCAGTTTGCTGCGAATGCACTACTGAGAGCCTTTGTGAGGTCTACGTTGCCGTCGTTACGGCCAAACTTCTTATAAACTGTATCGTCTGCCTTAGCGAGAGTGTTGTCAAAATGCTTACCACAATCGTTACATACTGCGTTTGCATAACCTGCTGCGTTGTATGTAGGAAGCTTATAGCTTACAAGCTCATAGTCGTGGCCTGTCTTGAAGCCTCTCTGGTAGCCACACTTTGTACATGTCTCTGCTTCTGTACATGTAGCCTCTGCGAAGCTGTGGTCGCAAGCTACGTGCTCATCATAAGATGTAGCAGAAAGTGTGAGAGAGTTGGAGCCCAAGCATGTTGCGGGGTCATAGTTGGGACGGTGGGATGTGTTGATACCTGTACCCCATTCAAGGAATGCACCGAAGGAACCAGTCTTACTGTTCTGACGGTCTACAACCATTGTGGAGATACCGAATTCATCGCCGATCTCAGCCATGAAGTCTTCAGCATCGTCAATGTATTCCCAAGGAACTGCAATCTCATACTGAGTCTGCATTACCTTCTTGTCGATCTTGTGAGCAACTGCTGTTGCATAAACTGCACCGTACTCCTTGTACTCGGGGATAAGACCCTGGAAGCCGGAAGCCTTGTACTCTTCGTATGTTTCGCAATATACGATCTTGGAGTCGGAATCCTCATAAGGTGTGAGGTACCAGGAAAGCTCTGCGTCTGCATATCTTGTTTCCTTAACTAATACGTCAGGATTGTCTGCAGAGGGAACATCCTCTTCGTGGGGGAAGTATCTGTTAGCGTTGTCACGAACGAGTGTGTAACCGCCGCGAGCAGATGTTCTTGTTACGATAAAGTTAGGAACCTCGGATGTGATCTCTCCGCCTGCACCGTATACGGAAGATCTCCAGGGCATGTTTACGATCTTGTTGCCATCAGCATCAAGTCCGCCGTCAGCGCTGTAGCCTTCGTCAATACCGTTGGGGCCGTCCTTGTCAATTCTGAACTGGAATGTATCTGCATCCCATGCTGTCTGGCCGGACTGACCGTCACTGGAGTGACCGGAAGCGTCATAAACGTCAGCTGCAATGTAGAGATACTCTTCGTCCCACATGAAGTAGAGAGAGTAGTTCATTCCAGCTTCCCAGGGATAGTAGGAACCACTGGGTGTGAGGTAGCTAGCTTCGTTATAGTAGAAGTATGTGTTTTCAGCAGATGCCTCTTCATAAGCAGGGTTTCCTTTGCCTGTGAGACCATCATTGCTTGCTGCATACTTGCTGTCTACGAAAACTGCGGGTGTACCCCACTCGCCTTCGTCGATCGTACCATCGAGAACGACAGTACCCTTGGACTTGTCAGCATTATCCTTGATGGAAAATCTGTCCATTTCTTCCAACTTAGTAGCTGCGCCTTCGTGGTCAATGAAGATTGCTTCACCGCCGAAGTAGTATGCTTCTACGTCGGTATTATTCTTGTCTTCTGCTGCACTTGCGTACATAGGCACTGCTGCTACTATAGAAAGGAGCATGGATGCAACGAGAACAAGAGATAAAAGTCTTTTCATAATGTATCCTCCATTATAATTTTGAGTAGCATTGGCCATGCCAAGCCAACACTCTGCTGTGTAAAGTATACCACAAGGCACTCTTGATTTCAACACATAGAAAAACTTTTTTCGTAAAAATTACCACAAAAATTCACCACAAATTTTGTTTTCCGTCATTGTGACGAATTTGTTTTTTGTTTTTTGTCAATTATGACATCAAGTGTTTTATTTGTATCTGATCTTCCCCATCTTTCAATAGACCTTTCGCCGACTAACGCACTCTTCAAAGCATAAAAAAGAACGACCGCATCTGACGATGCGGCCGTTTTCATCATTAATATTATAATTACTTCTCTTCTGCAACAACTGCAATTCCGAGCTCCTCGAGAGCCTTGGGATCTGCAGGAGTGGGGCACTTGGAAAGAAGCTCGCTTGCGTTCTGAACCTTGGGGAATGCGATAACCTCGCGGATATCCTCAAGACCGAGAAGAAGAGTTACAAGACGGTCAAGACCGAATGCAAGACCACCGTGAGGAGGAACACCGTACTTGAATGCATCAAGAAGGAATCCGAACTTAACCTCAGCCTCAGCCTCGGAAATACCGAGAGCTGCGAACATCTGCTTCTGACGCTCTGTTGTGTGGATTCTGATAGAACCGCCGCCAAGCTCCGTACCGTTGAGAACGATATCGTACGCTCTGGAGCGAACCTCGCCGGGAGCGCTGTCAAGCTTTGCCATATCCTCTTCCATAGGCATTGTGAAGGGATGGTGCTTGGAATAGTATCTGCCGTCCTCCTCGTCATACTCGAAGAGGGGGAACTCTGTTACCCAGAGGAAGTTGAACTTGGACTTGTCGATCATATCGCGGCGCTTTGCGATCTCGCAACGGAGCGCGCCGAGAGAATCGAACACAACCTTGGGCTTGGATGCGATAATAAGAGCAAGGTCGCCCTCAGCCACGTTCATCTTAGCGAGGATAGCGTTTGTTTCGTCCTCTGTAAGGAACTTAGCAAAGGAGGATGTGGGAGCGCCTGCTGTGTTCTTATACCAAGCAAGTCCCTTTGCACCGTACGTCTTAACGAATTCAACGAGGGAGTCGATCTCCTTACGAGCCATGGAAGCGCCACCGGGAACTGTGATACCTCTTACTGTGCCGCCCTCAGCAACACAGCCCGCAAATACGCCGAAGCCGCAGTTTGCCACAACGTCGCTGATATCGCAAAGCTCCATACCGAAGCGTGTATCGGGCTTATCGGAACCGAAGCGGTCCATAGCCTCTGCATAAGTCATACGGGGGAAGGGGATCTGAACGTCCTGCTTCATGAACTGATCGAACACAGCCTTGATGAAGCCCTCGTTTACTGCGATGATATCCTCTTCGTCAGCAAAGGACATTTCAAGGTCGATCTGTGTGAACTCGGGCTGACGGTCAGCGCGGAGGTCCTCGTCTCTGAAGCAGCGAGCGATCTGAATGTAG
>JAZQVW010000009.1:0-5010 GCA_045632025.1 Candidatus Avispirillum sp.
GCGAAGAATTTTATGCTTCTTGACTGCGATATCGTAGCGCTTTGCGACGACAACGAGGAGCGCCTTAAATACGGCGTCAGTCGCCTCAGCGACGTGCCCACCTTTACCGATTTTGATGAGTTTCTGAATTGCGAAATGGACGCCGTGATCATTGCAAACCTTTTCCACGAGCATGCTCCCTACGTGATCAAATGCTTTGAATTAGGCCTCCACGTTTTCTGCGAATGCATCAGCAACGGCACTATGGCAGAGGGCGTTGAGCTTTATCGCGCGTACCAGAACACAAAATCCATATACTTCCTTGCAGAAAATTATCCCCAGATGGTTTTCAACCGCGAAATGCAGCGCGTTTGCCGCGGCGGAACTCTCGGCAAAATACTTTATGCGGAGGGCGAATACAACCATCCCTTCAATATGAACGACGAGGCCTTCAGAAGAGTTTATATGTATCACCCCAAGCATTGGAGAAACTATCTGCCCAGAACATATTATATCACCCACTCTCTTGGTCCCGTTATGTGCGCAACGGGCGCTACCCCCAAGATCGTTACGGCATTTGCGGCTTTTGCTCCCCACGATGAGGACACGCCCATAGCTGAATTTGTTGGCGACAGAGCTGCTATCATCACAACACAGAATGACGACGGCTCTATCTTCAGAGTTACGGGCTGCTGCGGCTTCGGCGGACATCACAACTCTTACCGCATCTGCGGCACAAACGGTCAAATCGAAAACCTGCGCGGCACGGGCGAAAAGATCATGCTTCGCTACAACAGCTGGTCCATTCCCGAGGGAAAGGAAGAGATCAACTATTACGATGCTCAATGGAATGACAAGGACGAGGAGCTGATCAAAAATAGCGGCCACGGCGGCGGAGACTACATAACTGCACGAATGTTTATTGAATGTCTGGAGGAAAACCGCGAGCCCGAGCATCCCTTCAACCTGAAGGCGGCTATTGCAATGTCATCAACGGCTATTCTTGCCCATCGCTCTATGCTTGAAAATGGCAAGACCTATGAGATCCCCGACTTTGACAAGCCTGAGGACTGCGAGCTTTACGAAAACGACTATCTTTCTCCCTTCTACAGAATGGACGGAAGCGCTCCCACTCTCCCCTGCTGCTCTCACAAGGATTACAGACCTACAGAAGGTCAGATAAAGGGTTATATGCAGGCTTTAGGGCTTGATGAGGAATGAACAGCACAAAAAAGCGAGGCTTCACCTCGCTTTTTCTTTTTTGCCTTCCTTAAGTTGTATAAATATTGTACACAAAATACCCGCGCGAGCTCTCCGCCTTATTCAAATCCCCAAATCTCGTCCCGTACGGCAAGGAAATAAGGTTTTTCTCTTTATTTTTTCGCAGACTTGTGATATAATGTATACGTGGAGATTTGCTCCAACGCGCGACTTGCGTTTTACGCTAAAGTCCCTATAGAAAGGAAGTGCATTTATTGAAAAGATTTATATCTGTTTTATTGGCATCTCTGATCATAGCTCTTTCAGTTCCGTTTACCGCTTCAGCCACGACCTTCAGCGAAAACGGAATTTCATATACTCTTAATAACAACACTATCACGGCAACTGTTGTTGGCGTGGACCACTCCCTCACCAACGTTGTTATCCCCCAGAAGGTATCGGGATATCCTGTTACAACCATCGGCAACGGCGCCTTCTCCGGAAGCGATGGCATCACGTCCGTTACCATCCCCGAGGGTGTTCTCAGAATTGAAAGCAACGCTTTTAATTCCTGCGACAATCTCGCATCTGTTACTCTTCCCGAAACGCTTACGTCCATCGGTGTTTGCGCCTTCTCCTATTGCAAATCATTAAAGATCATCAAGCTCCCCGCCTCCCTTGAAAAAATGGAAAGCTCCGCTTTTTCAGGCAGCGGACTTACAGAGATCGCTATCCCCGAAAAGATCACTGAGCTTGAGCTGAATATGTTCCAGTTCTGCTTTGATCTCAGTCAGGTAACCTTACATAACAGCCTCACAAGGATCGGAGCCTCCGCCTTTGAGGGCACAACGAGCCTTGAGGCTATCAGCCTCCCCTCCTCTCTCACAGAGATCGGAGACTATGCATTCCGCCACAGCGCTCTTAACTCTGTTGTCATCAGCGAAAACGTTAAGACTGTAGGCGTTGGCGCATTTATGTTCTGCGAAAGCCTCAAGAGCGTTCAGCTGAACGGCATCTGCGCTATAAAGGAAAGCGCCTTCGAATCCTGCACGGCGCTTACTTATATCAATATTCCCGGCAATATCACAACCATCCCCCAGAAAGCCTTTGCAAACTGCATTGCTCTCAAGGAAGCTGTTATCTCCCACGGAGTTAAGTTCATTGAGAACTCAGCCTTTGAAGGCTGCTCCGCTCTTAATTGCGTGACTATCCCCTACAGCATTCGAAAGCTTGGAAACAGCATCACCTCCGATAGCTCTGCTATTAAAGCCATTTATTATAACGGCACGGAGAAGCAGCTTGCAAGCCTTATAGGTGCATCTGAGCATCTCAATCAGATATCCAAGGCCTTAGGCGTTTACGGCGACTTTGACGGAGATTTTGTTGTAACCTGCGAGGACGCGCTTATCCTTTGCAAGTATCTTGCAGGCATTGAGACTAACACCGCTGTCAGCCTCCTTACGGCAGATATCAACAACGACGGCATAGTTAATGCCAAGGACCAGTTTGACCTTAAAAAGCTGCTTTGCTGCTAAACCAAAAACCTTCTCCTGTGGGAGAAGGTTTTCTTTTTTTATTTACCAACGCAGAATCTTGCAAACACCTGACCGACAATGTCCTCGCAAACACCGCGTCCGTCAAGCTCGCCCATAGATGAAAGCGCGCTTTCAACCATTGTGCAGGCCGCGTCTGCAGGAGCGCCGAGTCGAAGAGCGTCTGCAGCGGCTGTGAGCAGGTCCAGAGCGCCTTCAAGGGACGCCTTCTGTCTCGCATTCCAGATAACCGCATCGTTTGAAAGAGATATCTTCTCGCTTCCCCAGAGCTCTGCTATAGCGTCTGTAAGTGCTGTTGCGCCCTCACCCGTCATTGCAGACATATAAACCGTTTTATCAAATATGCCCTCGGGGATAACGCTCTCGCATCCAAGGTCCTTTTTGTTTACAACTGCGATCTTTGCCGCGTCAAGCTCCCTGATCTCATCAATAAGCTCAACTTCCTCGTCTGTCAGAGCGCGGCTTCCGTCGCAAACAAAGATAATAAGCTCGGCCTCGGCCATCTTACCTCTCGCGCGGTCTATACCAACTCTTTCAACCTCGTCGTCAGCCTCGCGAAGGCCCGCCGTGTCGGCAAGACGAAGAGTGATACCTCCCGCATCAACGGTTTCCTCAAGAGTGTCTCTCGTTGTACCTGCAATGCTTGTAACGATAGCTCTTTCAGCGCCGCAAAGTCGGTTGTAAAGAGAGCTTTTACCGCTGTTGGGAGCGCCGCAGATAACTGTTTTAACACCGTCTGCAACCGCGTGTCCCGTTTTATAGGTTGAAAGCAAAGCGCTGACCTCGCCTGCTCCCTTTTCGATGGTAGGAAGCAGAGTGCGCTCGCCCTCGTCTCCAATGTCCTCGTCGGGATAGTCGATAGCCGCATAAAGCGCCGCAAGAACACCAACGAGAGAATCTCTTATCTCGCCTGTTTTACGGGCAAGGCTTCCGCCTGCCGCAGATGCCGCAAGGCGTCTTCTGCTTTCCGTGTCGGCATCGATAAGTCGGCCTATAGCCTCAGCCTCTGTAAGCGTGAGTCTGCCGTTAACGAATGCGCGGCGAGTGAATTCGCCCGCCTCGGCAAGTCTTGCGCCTGCCCAGAGCGCCGCCTCAAGAACTGCCGCCGTTACTGCGATACCGCCGTGGCAGGTGATCTCAGCCGTAGGCTCGCCCGTATAGGAATGACCCTCAGCAAAATAGGTTGCAAGACCTGTGTCTACAACCTCGTCTCGCATAACTATCTTGCCGTAAACAGCCTTTCTTTCGGGAAAGCCGCTTCCGTACATAGGACAAAAGATCTTTTCAAGGCAGGAAAGCGCCTCGTCTCCGCTGATTCTTATAAGTGCAACGCCGCCCTTTCCTCTGGGAGTGGAAACGGCCGCTATAGTTTCTCCAAACATATTTTTTCTTCGGGAGAGGTCTTTTTAAGGAAAAGACATCCCCTTAACCCCCTCCAAAACCTTTTCAAGCATTATTTTATAAAACTCATTTCCCCTTAGACCCTTTTGGTTTCGGGGGCGTGGGGGAGCTTTTCTAAAAGCTCCCCCACAAAATAACTAAGGCAGGCACGCGGTGCCTGCCTTAAATTTTAGTTGTTCTTGTTTCTGGGTCTGCTGCGGCGGGGAGCCTTATCAGCGCCCTCGTAGCAAACTACGATCTTTCTGTTTTCATCGCTTCCAACAGAATGAGTTGAAACGTTTTCCATGCCCTGAATTTCAGAATGGATGATTCTTCTTTCAAAGGGATTCATGGGCTCAAGCACAACGTTTCTCTTATACTTCTGAGCCTTTGCAGCCATTCTTCTCGCGAGAGAACGGAGAGTTTCCTCTCTCTTGCGGCGGTAGTCCTCAATATCAACAACGATCTTAACGAAGTCCTTGGACTTTCCGTCGCCCTTTCTGTGAGCGCAGAGGTTTACGAGATACTGGATTGCATCAAGAGTTTCACCGTGGTGACCGATGAGAATGCCTGCACCCTCGCCGGAGATCACGATCTTAGGATATGTGTTTCCGCCTGCGCCGGATGTTTCGCTGCCGCAGAATTCCGCCTTAGCGTCAACGCCCATGTTGCGAAGCAGAGTGTTTGCGAAGTCAAGAGCGCACTGCTTTTCAAGGTCAGTAACCTCAATAACTCTGGGCTCCTTAACCTTAACCTCAGCCTTTGCGGGAGCCTTGGGAGCTTCCTGTGCTACAGGAGCTTCTGCCTTTACTTCCTCAGCCTTTTCTGTCTTTTCAACCTTCTGGGGCTGGGGCTTGGGCTCCTTCTTTTCCTTCTTTTCGCGCTGAGGAGCCTTTTC
>JAZQVW010000010.1:0-2249 GCA_045632025.1 Candidatus Avispirillum sp.
ACATTAAGGACCAGGGCAAGGAGCAGCTTGTTAATAATATGATCAAGCTCAGTAACGGTATGCGTAAGGTTGGTGTTGACCAGAGAAGAAAGCTTTTCGGCTCAATTCTTGCGGCATTCGGCGGCGAGGTCCATACGATCATTTGCGGTGGTGCACCTATCAATCCTGAGATAGTGTATTTCTTTGAATCCATCGGCATAACAGTTCTTAATGGATATGGTATCACAGAATGCGCTCCCCTCATTTCTGTTAACAGGAGTAAAAATGTTGTTCCCGGAAGCGTTGGTAATGTTATTGATATTGACACAGTTAAGATCGACGAGCCCAACGAGGACGGCGAGGGTGAGATCCTTGTAAAGGGTCCCAATGTGATGCTTGGCTATTATAAGGATCACGAGGCAACAGCAGAGGCATTTAAGAACGGCTATTTCAGAACAGGCGACTACGGTAAGCTTGATCGTAATAACGTTCTCTATATTACAGGCAGAAAGAAGAACCTTATCATTCTTTCCAATGGTAAGAACGTATATCCCGAGGAGATCGAAAACGATCTCGTAGCATGCCCCGGCATTCAGGATATCATCGTATACGAGGGACAGAGCCGCCGCGGCATTTCATATAATGCAATCGTTGCAGAGGTTTACCCCGATATGGAATACTTTGAAAAGAACGGCATCGAGGATAAGAAGATGCATATCAAGGCGTTTATTGACGAGTACAATAAGACAGCCGTTCCTTATAAGAAGATAGCAATGCTTAAGGTTCGCGACACGGATTTCCCCAAGAACACTCTCAGAAAGATCATGAGATACCAGCTTGATACAACTATTGAATAATTGGAGACAGAAATGAACGAATATATAATTTTTACAGACTCAGGCAGTGATATCAAGCCCGAAATGCTTAGAAAATGGGGCGTTTCCTATCAGAATCTTACATTCCGCTTTGACGATGAGGGAAGAGAATTCACAAACGACGATATGTCAATTGCCGAGTTCTATAGCAGAATGAGAGAGGGCGGCATTGCAAAAACATCTGCGATCAATCCCGAAAACTTCGCCGAGGCGTTTGAGGCTATTCTCGCCGAGGGAAAGGATATCCTTTATCTCGGATTTTCTTCAGGTCTCAGCACAACATATAACTCCTCCAGAATAGCGGCAGAGGAGCTTCTTGAAAAGTATCCCGAGAGAAAGATCATCACGGTAGACACACTTTGTGCCTCCGCAGGTCTTGGCCTTGCAGTTTACTTTGCTTATAAGAAGAAGCTTGACGGTGCGACTATTGAGGAGAATGCGGAGTATCTTAACTCCGTATGTCCCAATATCAGCCATTGGGTAACTGTAGACGACCTTGAGTATCTCAAGCGCGGAGGCAGAGTAAGCCCCACGGTTGCTTTTGTTGGTAAGGCACTCGGTATCAAGCCCATTATCCACGTAACAGACGAGGGTAAGCTTGACAGCGTTTCAAAGGCAAGAGGCAGAAAGGCCGCTATTACAGCTATAGTTGATAAGTATGGCGAAACAGCCCAGTGCGCAGAGGGCGGAATGGTGTTCATTTCCCATGCAGACGCGGCAGAGGATGCAGATATGCTCCTTGAGGCTCTCAGAGGCAGCTACAACGTTTCCGTTGAGGTCATCACAGATATCGGACCTGTTATCGGCGCCCATGCAGGCCCCGGCACGCTTGCGCTTTTCTACGTTGCAAACGTAAGATAAACAAAAAAGGACCAAAAGGTCCTTTTTTATTTCGTGTATATCTTTTCCATATATTCCTTTGCCTCGGAGAAATTTTTGAGGCCGTAGAAATAATAGGTGCGATAGGTGGGATATTTTGCGCCCTTAAGGCTTCCCATTGTAATGTCGTATGAAGCATCGGCAACAACGGTGATGCGTCCCTTGTCAAAAAGCTTTTCAAGGGCGCTCTGCTCATATTTAACACGGCGCACGTTTTTGAGAGTTATTTTTGCCTTAACTCCGTAGCCTGCGCGGCCGAGCTGATTGTATTCGGTGAAAACGATGGCGTCCTTCGTTGCTTCAAGCTCGGCAGGATATTCTCGTCTGATAAGGAAGAATATCATAATATTTATAGCAACCATAATGGCCGCAATCCACCAGGCCAGCTCATCAATAATAAAAAGAAGCGCTATGGGTGCCAAGAAAAACATTGCGTGTGATATAGAAAACTGACGGCGGTAAGCCTCGCTGTAAAAAAGGAACAGCTTGTTTAATTTGATCTTCATAATAACCTCT
>JAZQVW010000011.1:0-10083 GCA_045632025.1 Candidatus Avispirillum sp.
TTCGCTTAATATTTTAAAGGCTATGATCTTTCATAGCCTTTTTTAATTAAAAAATTCACCAAATCATAATATTTTAACTCTTAAATATGCTATAATATACAAAAAGCAACATATAAGGAACGTTTACAATGGAAGAAAAGAAAACGCAGGAATTTGTTTGCGACGAAAATCCCGAAATCAAGGATTCTGCCGCGGCAACGAGAATAAAAGCCCTTGGAGAGGACAAGGTCAATCGCCACGAAAGCAAATACGTTGGCAGAAAGGTTGGCTGGCTTGAAAACCTTTGGTATCAGCACAAATGGCACGCAGGAATAATAGCATTTTTTGCAATTGCCGCTATTACTGCAGCAGTTCAGATCCTCACAAGAGTTACCCCCGATGCTTATCTGCTATATACAGGCCCTGCCGCAATCGTTGGAAGCAGATTTGAAAACCTTGAGATCGCTCTTTCTTACGTTCTTGAGGACTCAAACGACGACGGCAAGATCGAGATAACTATGGCCGACAACACCTATCTCAACGAAAAGCAGATCGAGGAAAAGCTGAAGCTTCAGGACAATAAATACTTTAACTACAGCGATAATTCCTCTGCTTACAGCCGCTATATGACAACTATCACCGCCTGCGAGCATCTTCTTTGTATGCTTGATCCCCAGCTTCATACGGAGATCGCAGATAACGAGGGCTTCGTTCCCCTCTCCGAAATATTCGGCGACAGCATCCCCGCCTCCGCTTACGGAGAATTCGGCATCCGACTTGGTGATACTCCCTTTTACAACTATTTCAAGGATATTCATTTTCTCCCCGCAGATACTATCCTTGCCGTGAGAACCATCACCCTCGATCCCACGGAGAAAAAGCAGGAGTCTCAGGCATACCACATGGAGCTTCTTCGCAAGATAGTTAGCTTTGACCCCGAAGCAATTGAAAATTAATAGGCTGAAAGGCTTGTCAGATGACAAGCCTTTCCATTTAGCAAAAATCTTTGCTATCCGCAACAAACTACCGTAATTATTATTTTTATATAAGCATTGGTTATTTATCACGCTTATATAAAACAAAGGAGAACACAATGAAAAAACTGCTATCACTGATTTTGTGCTTAGCAACATTGATCACTTGCATTTTCGCCACAGTAGCCCTTGTTAAAGCCTCTGCTTCCCCTTGGCTTTATCTTAATAATGCATATGAGGATTGCTACGCCGGTGATACGTGCACGTTATACTTTACATACTTCCCCGTATATTCCAAGGAAAAGGTTCACGTTAAAATATACGACCCCTATGATGAGCTGCTGACAACCATATCAAAAACCTTCACCGATCATAACTGCTCGTATCAAAGCTATAACGTCAGCTGGAATTTAAAAAATTACACCCCCGGCAGATATATGATAGTTGCTACCACGGAATATTATTCCGGATCCTCTTGGATCACTTCACCGACGCAAGACGTTTACTATATGTACGTAAAATCGGATTCACAAAGACCTAATGACGGTTGGTATACACAGGACGGCAACTGGATCTTTTTGAAGAACGGATACAAGGTCAGAAACTCCTGGCTGACGGACAAAAACGGTTGGTGCTACGTTAACGAATACGGCCATATGGTTACCAATCAATGGGTTTCTGACAGTATAGGCTTATGCTATATCGGCTCAAATGGATATTTAGTTAAAAACAAATGGATCCTTGATGGCGAAAACTGGGTTTATCTGAATAATAACGGCCGAAAGGTTACAAATCAATGGCAGAAGGACTCCGTTGGCTGGTGCTATCTTGACGAAAACGGCAATATGGTCAGAAGCTGTTGGGTCAATGATAGCGTAGGCAGCTGCTATATAAGCGCTAACGGACACATTCTCTCCAACTCCTGGCTTAAGGACGGAGACAAGGGCTGGACATATCTCAACGCCAACGGAAGAATAGCTTTAAAAAACACCTGGAAGAGCCACGGAAGCAGTTGGATGTATATCGGTCCCAACGGATATGCACTTACAAGCCGTTGGATAAAGGACGGCTACGGATGGTGCTACGTTGATGAAGAAGGCTTTATGGTAACAAACGCTTGGGTTGCCGACAGTAGCGGTCTCTGCTACCTTGGACCCGACGGATACATTATGAAAAGCCGTTGGATTTTCGACGGGATCGACTGGCGCTATGTTGACGCTGACGGCCGAATGGTTAAAAACGCCTGGGCTTCTGACAGTAGCGGCCTCTGTTACCTAGGACCTGACGGATATATTATGAAGGACCGCTGGATATTCGACGGATATGATTGGAAATTCGTTAACGCCGACGGAATTATGGTTACAAACGCTTGGGTTGCTGACAGCAAGGGACTTTGCTACGTTGGAGATAACGGCTATGTTTTGAATAACTGCTGGATCAGAGATGATAAGGGTTGGATGTTTCTTGACAAAGAAGGCAGAAAGACCACTGACAGATGGGTCTTTGACGGAAGCAGCTGGGCGTATCTCGGACAGGACGGATATAATGTTACAAACAGCTGGATCAAGGATTCACGAGGCTGGGTATATCTTGACGAAAACGGTAATATAACAAAGAACGCTTGGGTCAACGTAGATGAAAAGAATAAGTCTTATCTCAATGCCGAGGGCTACCGAGTTACCGGCACACAGATAATCGACGGAGTTACGTATCAGTTTGATTCAAACGGCTATCTGATAAATGCATAACAAAAAACACCGGATATTTCCGGTGTTTTTATTTTTTATAGCTTTTTACCTTTTATCTGCTCCCAATAAGCCTTGGCGGCCTGCTCCGTCTTGTTATCGCCGAAGCTATAGTATTTTCTGTCCTTGATATCATCGGGCAGATACTGCTGTGCCGTCCAGTGACCGGGGTAATCGTGAGGGTAAACGTATCCCTTGAACTGCGGACTTCTGAGATGGCTTGGGATATGAAGTCCCTTCCCGTTTCGTATGTCCTCACTTGCCATATCAAAAGCAAGGTAGGCACTATTTGACTTAGGAGCTGTGGCAAGCATTACGGCCGCATTTGCAAGAGGAATCCTCGCCTCGGGCATTCCAAGCTCTCGTGCTGTTTCGACGCAGGAACGGGTTATAACGGCTGCCATAGGGTATGCCGCACCTATATCCTCGCTTGCTATTACCATAAGACGACGGCACGGAGATATCAGATCGCCTCCTTCAAGCAGCTTTGCGAGATAAAATACCGCCGCATCGGGGTCTGAGCCTCGGATGGATTTCTGGAGACAGGACAAGAGATCGTAATGAACATCTCCGTCGCGGTCAAAGGCTCCTGCCATAACGGAGGGGGTCAGCTGCTCTACAAGCTCCTTTGTTATAGCTCCCTCTGCACAGCTTGCGGCTGTGTCAAGCATAGTTACGGCGCGTCTTACATCTCCCTGAGCGCATCTTGCAATAAAGCTTATTGCTTCATCCGTTGCGCCGTCCTTATGTATCTTCTCTGCGTTGCGCTTAAGAAGCGGCTCTATATCCTTTGCCGCAACTGATTTAAACTCAAAAACAGAGCATCTTGAAAGAAGCGCGTCATATATATAATAATAAGGATTTTCCGTTGTTGAAGCAATGAGAGTTATCCTGCCGTCCTCAAGATATTCAAGGAGGGACTGCTGCTGCTTTTTGTTGAAATACTGTATCTCGTCAAGATAAAGGAGTATTCCCTTCTGGCCGAATATACCCTCGGTTTCCGCCGCAACTGCCTTAATATCCGCAAGAGACGCTGTTGTTGCATTAAGACGGCGAAGCTCCATTCCCGAGCCCTCTGCGAGGATCGAGGCGCAGGTTGTTTTTCCTGTTCCGGGAGGGCCGAAGAAGATCATGCTTGATAATCTGCCCGACTCTGCTATTTTTCTAAGTATTCCGTTTTTTCCAACAAGGTGCGCTTGTCCCGCAACGTCGTCAAAGCTTTTGGGACGAAGTCTGTCTGCGGCAGGTGTGTTATGATCCATCGGTTATCACTCCTTTCGTACCCTTTTATTATACCTCTATTTTAAAGCTTTTTCAAGTACATATTTATTCGGAGAAACAATGAAGCTTACTACTCAAACAAACAATACTATTGATCATATTATAAGCTACGTTACCTTTGAAGCAGAAAATAAAAAAGAAGCGAAATATACTGAGCGAATGAACGATTTTTACGATGATATAATAAATGCGGCAATAAAATACACGTTATCAATTGAGGCAAAATGCTATATCGATATAACGGCCTCTATGGGAGATGACGGGATAACCGTTTCCCTGCTTTATCGCGCACGAAAGCAGGGACGGATCATCAAAAGCTTCTCCCACAGCGCAACGTGGCAAAGGGGTGTTATTATGAAAAATAAAAAGCACGTCAGCTGACGTGCTTTTTTGTTTATTCATTAATTTCCTCGGGCTGAGTTATCGCTTCACCAAGCTCCTTGACCCAGACGGATGCAATTATCGTTGCCGCTGTAATAGATATTGCTGAAATAGCGCCTATGGCATTTACGGCAATTGCCGAAATGCTTCCTATTCCTTCAAGAATACCCATTACCATAAACCAAACTGAGATAGTTGAAAACCTAAGATCAGTTACTCTGTTTGTGATATATGAGATGTGCAGGTTCTTGGCAAAGTTCTTCACCTTTCCGTAATAGAAAATATTGATAAGAGCCAAACCAATTCCTACCACTACTAAAGCAACTGCCATAACGATAAACACAATACGAACAAAATCTCCCGTGAGGCTTTCAATATAGCCTCCAAGGCCATTCTGCTTCAACATGGGAAGCAACTCAGCAAAGAACATCTCTGTTGCGGCTTCGTCTGCAAAAATTGAGCTTATCATAGGTATCACAGCAAAGAAAATTGCTCCGCAAACTAACATAATGATCGCCGCGATCCAGTTCAAAACAAAAGTTATCTTGGCCAAAACGGCATTAAACTTAAGTCCGCCTACAGGCATCACGTCAGATTTGCTTTTTGCATTTGCATAAGTTATCCACATCGCAACAGTTGAAAGAATAGCAAAAAGATCGAAGCTTGATGAATAGGATGCTATTCCATCCGGTGTGTAGGATATCGTTGTAGGTGCAAAGGACAAAACTCCTGCAATCGTTATCACAATACACATTGCAAGGAATTTGCCTGAGCAAAGAGCGCGTCTGAGAACGGATGCAAATCCAAGCTCGTTCTTATCCTCAAGATTTACCGGAGGCTCAAAAGAATTGTTTTCCTGCAAATTTGATCCGCAAGAGGGACAAAAGAAGCTGTTTTCGGGAATTTGATTTCCGCAATTAGGACAAAACATTATTTTTCCTCCTTCACTTGTTTGTTTTTATGCTTTTTCTTTTTAGCAACTGAAAAGCCGAACTTTCCAAGGCTTTTACCTAATTCAAAATATTCGCCGTGCGCAAAGGCTGCAAGGTGGGCTCTTTCGATGCAAAGACGACCGCTTTTATCAAGAAGACCGGGGGCTACGTCTACTGCAACTATGTCTGCAAGGAACATATCGTGAGTTCCCATAGGGATGATATCAAAAACCTTACATTCAAGAGAAATGGGACATTCGTGAATAAGGGGAGCTGATATCTCGTTTGCCTCAGCGGGTGTGAGATTGCATCGGGCAAATTTATCAACCTTTCTGCCCGTATGAATACCGCACCAGTCCGCCTCCTTAACAAGGCTTGTGGGGGTCAGGTTTATGGCAAATTCCCCGCTCTCCTTTATAAGCTCGTAGGAATGACGAGAGGGACGAACGGAAATATATGTTTTGGGCGGGATGGTATTTATAAGTCCTGTCCATGCGATCGTTATGATATTGGGGTTTTCCATAGTACCACAGCTGACCATAACGGGGGGCACGGGGGCAAGAAGCGTTCCGCCCTTCCATTTTATCTTAGACACTTTAGACTCCTTAATGATCTGTTTTATTACGTATATATTTTATCACATTTTCGGTATTCGTGCAACAGATTGTTATGATATGCTTGTATTTTAGCAAATTATGTTATATAATCATCTTGTAATCCTATGCAAGAATCTATTTGGACGGAGATATGTATGGACAAGTTGATTACGTTTGCTATTCCAAGCTATAATTCCGGCGCTTTTATGCACAAGTGTATTGACAGTCTCCTTGCAAGCGAGGCTGATGACATAGAAATAATTATCGTTAACGACGGCTCAAAGGACAACACCCGAGAGGTTGCAGATTCCTATGCAGAGAAATACCCCAACATCGTTCGCGCTATCCATCAGGAAAACGGCGGACACGGCGAGGGCGTAAACCAAGGTATGAGACATGCAAGGGGCAAATACTACAAGGTCGTTGACTCTGACGATCAACTCGACCCTGCTGAATTAAAAAAGCTTCTCGCACGAATGAGAGAGCTGGAGGCTGAGGGTAAGGAAATCGACATGTACGTCTGCAACTACGTTTACGTGCGCGTTGACGATGGTAGCCGCAGACCTATGAGCTACAGAGAAATATTCCCTCACGAGAAAATATGCACATGGGACGACACAAAACCCTTCGGCGCTTCAAAATATCTTATGATGCACTCCGTTGTATACAGAACGGAGCTGCTCCGAAGCATTGATTTTGAGCTTCCCAAGCACACCTTCTACGTGGACAACCTTTATATGTACGTGCCCTTCCCTTACGTGCGTAGCATTTACTATATGGATCTGGACCTTTATCTTTATTTCGTTGGAAGCGACGAGCAGTCTGTAAACGAAAAGAATATGATAAAGCGAATCGATCAGCAGATATTGGTTACACGCCTTATGATAGACGCTTATCAGCTTGACAGCATCAAAATAAAGAGCCGCGCGCTCTACAGATATATGCTCCACGAGCTTTCTCTTATGATGACTATCTGCTCCGTTTTCCTTTGCATTGACGGCTCAGATGAGGCGCTTCAGAAGCATAGAGATATATGGAATTATCTCAAGGCAAAAGACATCAAAACCTATAAGAAGCTTCGCTATTCTTCCCTTGCAGCATTCTCCAAAATGCCCGGCAAGATTGGCAGATGGATCTTCGTTACAGGCTACAGAGTGGTTCATAGTATTTATAGATTTAACTGATTATACAAGGAGCAAAAATGGGAAAAACAAACGGTTCTTGGAGTGGTATGAGAAAGTATCTTGAAGAAGAGATGCTTTGCGACTCTTTAAAAGGACGAATCAGATATAACTGCACCAAGCACAAGGGTATGGACGGAACGGGACTTTTTGAGATCTACGTTGACGGAAATCTCATAAAATCGTTTAATATGTTCCACATGTCAGGAGAGTTATTCAAGGGTAAGGATTTTGAGTGGGATGAATTCTGGGAAGAATTCGACAAGCCTATGAATGATCGCGTTGAGTTTACAGATTCCGAGTTTGCTACGGCACTTAAAGAATACCGCAACGCAGATATTATATCCTCACTTGAATCTGAAAACCCGATTGTAAGAATGTTCGCAATTCTTGATCGCCGCGTTGGTAAAAGAACACTTGAAAAAATCAAGAACACTATATGTGACCAGCCTGAATGGTTGCAATACTTTTATAAGCTTAGAATTGAACAATAAAAAAATCCGTCGGTTGTCCGACGGATTTTTTATACTCACTTAAAACATACCGTTATATGAAGTCAACCAATGTCGGCTTAACAAAGTATATCGTAAGCCTAGACGCCTCATCCACCGCAAGCGGTCCCCCTTCCCCCCCGGGGAAGGCTGTTTTTATTTCATATTCTTAATTTTAAGCTTACGTCTGAGTACGCGGAAATAAAAGCTGATAAAGCTTGTGAGGGCATAATCAAAAAAAGCAAAGAAAGCATTTCCAAGGAAATAAGCCATAGGTCCCATTATCTGCCAGGCTTCATCGTTGGGAAAAACAAATTTCGCAACAAGAAGCGTTAAGGTAAGCGCAACGTTGAAATATGCAAGCTTCAATATCCACGAAACAACTTTTTTTCTGCTCTCAAAGAAATATTTGAGAATGGGATATGCTCCCCCAAGGAAGAGATATTCAAAGCCAACCATTTTATCGGGCAGGAGCAAAAAAGCAAGTGCGCTTGTTACCGCACATACAAGCCAAGGCCACATACCGCCGAATTCTATCACGGTGAATGCAATGCACAATGCACCAAGCACAACTGCACACAGATCAAAAACGCCTGTTACTGTGCCTAGATACAAGGCAACAAAGCTGAGACCTGCAAGAATTGCGCATACGGTCAGCTTAAGAGTTTTCTTAAAACTATTCTTCATATATCAGAGGCAACGGATGCAATCTCCGCCCATACATTCGCAGCAGCAATCAAGACACCAGAGTGTCTGACAAACTGTGCACATATCGCAATCGGAGGCATTATTGGTCGTATATCCTCTGCCGTACATACCGGCGCTTCTTGCCATCTGATTTTTCATAGCTCTGTATTCCATATTGGAGGGATCCATATAGCAGGCTGTTTCTACATATCTCTGCGCATCGAAGAAATGACCTCTCTGTGCAAGAACGCATCCCTTGAGAAAATTCCACTCAGCGTTTCTGTCTGCCGCAGACATAGAATCAAGGCGGATCTCAGCCTCAGAGAATCTGCGGGAGTTTATCATATTTCGGATCTCTGTAAAGCGAGAATCAGTTGAGCCGCTATAGGTATTATAGCCGTAATTATACCCAGAACCTCCTGAGCTGTAGCTGCCGCCGGAATATGAATTACCGCTGGCGCGCTGCTTCTGGATCATATCGTAGGCCTCGTTGACCTCCTTCATTTTCTCCTCAGCAAGCTCTGCAAGGTTTGAATCCTGATAGTTATCGGGATGATACTTGCGCGCTAATTCTCTATATGCTTTTTTAACCTCGTCGTCCGTAGCATCACGGCTGACGTTTAAAACCTTATAAGGATCTGTCATCATCGATCTTTACCTTTCTTTGATGCTTTGCCCTTGCAGCCTCCTGCAAAGACACGGTCTGCCTCGCTGGGCATACCTAAATATATTATATTTTTAATTATACCCTCAAGACTCTGCTTGCCTTCAAAATCAAGTAAATTAATTGCCGCCTCAAGCCTTGAAAGCTCCAGCCGCACTGCCACAGACAGCTCAGCAGGCTTAAGAGAGGCATATTTAAGAGGATTATAGCTTCCTGTTTTTTTATCGTCCTCAAGGTCGTCTGCCGCATCAAGAACGTATATATAGCGTCCAACGCTATGGCCGATAGCAGAAGCTATTTTTGCCTTGCTACCCTCGTAGCCGTAGGAAACAACTGCGGAAAGAAGCTCACCGAATTTATCTGCCGTTTCATCAATAGAATCGCAGTGTTCTGCCTCAAGCTCTGAGAGGCTTTTAAGGGTGTTTTCGATAGCTTCCTCGGGGGCTTTGCCACGAACCTTGTTTCTCATTTTGCGGGCGAAAATATGGGCTATTTTAGCCGCCAAGCGCTTCGCACCCTTCTCGTCGCTTATATCGTCTCTTATCTTGCATTCGGTAAGGACTGCAGCGGCAGCAGCGCAATATGCAAGTGCATCATTATCATCGCACATAGCCTTTTTGCGAAGCGGATGAACCATACATCTGCATTTTGAAAAGCTTGGCTTAATGTCGGACAGCACCATACGAACGGCCGCAAGAAAAGCGAAATCGTAGCTCAGAGTGAGCCTTGAAAAGCCTCCCGTATGCTTGCCCATTGAACGGCAAAGTCCGCAATATATTCCGCGATAATATTCAAGCTCGCGAACCTTAAGTTCGGGCTTTACTGGCTTTATATATCCAAACACTGCCATTCCTCCCAAGTTTATTCATTTTAAATGATACTATATTTTTGTCTTTAAAACAATAAATAATGTGTAAATAAACGGGTTTGATGCTGTTAACAAAAGGCAGACGGCCTTATTGTGAAGCAAAACAGACCATTTTCTCGCACAAATCACAAATTTATATTAAAACGGGAGGATGATATCCTCCCCTACAAGCCATTTTACGCGAGATGCGATTTCGAATCCCGTATAATATTCACCCCATATAACAAAAAAGACATCCTTTCGGATGTCTTTCGATTACTAACGCTCTCTTGCGAAAATGCATTTTCGCCTTCTCGTGGGTTAG
>JAZQVW010000012.1:0-3264 GCA_045632025.1 Candidatus Avispirillum sp.
AATTCTTTGATTTAGCAGTCTTTAATAAAGCAACACTAAACCCTTCGTGCGCATCTCATCAGTCAGCTTACGCTGACAGCTTCCCTTCCATAAGGGAAGCCTTTTTGTATGATAAATTATCGTTTAGCGGTATACACATCGTAGGGGCGAGCATCGCTCGTACGCATTTAATATATCATACATTTCTATCGGGCGCACAAAGTGACGCCCCTACGAGACAGAGGGAATTACACGTTTCTCCGTAGGGGCGAACTGTGTTCGCCCGAAGAAAATCGCATCTAAAATTCGATATTTGATAACCGTAGGGCGGGGACACTGGCCCCGCCGCAAGACACGTATTATCAAACGGCGGCCCCGGTGTGACCGCCCTACAGTTAAATGGAGTTTGTTCGCTAAATTATCGTTTATAAAAATCCGGATCTGCCCCTAAATTATTCATTTTTCACTAAAAAAAGTCCCCCTTTTTAGGAGGACTTTTTTGTTATTATATTATCTGCCGCGCTTTACGTAGTGAGTGTGGAGGAGCTCGTGTGCCTTATGGCTGTTGGGCTCGCCGAGAAACTCATCGTATACCATCTTGATGATGGGGTTTTCGTGGGACTTTCTGAGAGGCAGATTTGCATCTGCATCGTAAAGAACCTTTGCGCGAACTGCACGGAGGTCCATAGAGTTGCGAACGCTTGCAGGCTGGATGGGCTGACCGCCGCCGTTTACACAGCCGCCGGGACATGCCATGATCTCAATGAAGTGAGCCTCGTATTCGCCGCTCTGGATACCCTTGAGCAGTTTATTTGCGTTAGCTGTTCCGCTTGCAACCGCAACCTTAACTGTAAGATCGCCAAGCTTATATTCAGCAAACTTGATGCCCTCTGTACCGCGAACGTCCTCAAATTCAACCTTTTCAAGAGTTGTTCCGAGGATAACCTCTGCAGCTGTTCTGAGTGCCGCTTCCATAACGCCGCCTGTTGCGCCGAAGATTACGCCGGCACCGGAGCCTACGTCTACGGGTGTATCAAACTTTTCATCGGGAAGAGCCTTGAAGTTGATACCGGAAGCCTCGATAAGTCTGCCAAGCTCTCTTGTTGTTACAGCGATATCAACGTTCTGGATACCGTCGTTTGCCTGACCGTCGCGGCCAACCTCAAACTTCTTAGCTGTACAAGGAATTGCAGAAACAAATACAACGTCCTTAGGATCAACGCCCATCTTCTGGCAGAAGAACGCCTTATAGATAGCGCCGAACATCTGCTGAGGAGACTTACATGTGGAGAGGTTTTCTGTCATTTCGGGGAAATAGTGCTCGCAATACTTGATCCAACCGGGTGAGCAGGATGTGATCATAGGAAGCGCGCCGCCGTTCTGGATTCTGCCGAGAAGCTCTGTTGCCTCTTCCATAATTGTAAGGTCGGCTGTGAAGTTCATATCGTAAACACCGTCAAAGCCGAGTCTCTTAAGTGCTGCAACCATCTTGCCCTCGCAATCTGTGCCGGGCTCATAGCCGAAGCATTCGCCGATCTGAGCGCGAACGGAGGGTGCGCAGCAGATTGCAACGTGCTTTGTGGGATCGTTGATAGCTTCCATGATTTTCGCTGTGTCGTCCTTTTCATAAAGAGCGCCAACAGGACAAGCTACGATACACTGACCGCAGTTGATACATGTTGTGGAAGCGAGATCAACCTCAGCCGCACAACCGATAACTGTGTCGTAGCCTCTGTTCTGAGCGCCGATAGCGCCGATGCCCTGAACCTTATTACAAGCGCCTACGCAACGACGGCAGAGGATACACTTTTTGGGATCGCGAACGATAGAGGAGCCGGATGTGTCAACGGGGAGCTTTTCTTCCTTTGCAGGAGTGAAATAGTTTTCGTCAACACCGAAGTCGTGAGCATACTTCTGAAGCTCACATGTCTTTGAGCGGATGCAAGAAAGGCACTTCTTTTCGTGAGCGGAGAGAACAAGCTGGATGTTCATCTTTCTCGCGTTCTTAACCTTTTCTGTATTTGTGAGGATCTCTGTTCCGTCACGCTCGATAGGATATACACAAGATGTTACAAGGCCTCTTGCGCCAACTACCTCAACGAGGCAGAGGCGGCAAGCGCCGATCTCATTTACGTCCTTAAGATAGCACAGAGTGGGAATTTCAATGCCCGCCTGCTTACAAGCCTCGAGAACTGTGATGCCGTAAGGGACAGTATAATCTGCGCCGTTGATTTTAATATTAAGCATTTTTGTTTCCATTATATTATCACTACCCTTTTCTTATTTCTTGGAAATTGCACCGAACTTACACTTCTCGATACAAGCGCCGCACTTCAGGCACTTCTCTGTGTCGATAGTATGAGCCTGCTTAACTGCGCCGCTGATAGCGCCTGCGGGACATACACGGGAGCAGAGAGTACAGCCCTTACACTTATCAGCGTCGATAACGTAGTTAAGGAGCTTCTTACAAACGCCTGCGGGGCATCTCTTTTCAAGGATGTGTGCTTCGTACTCGTCGCGGAAATAGCGGAGAGTTGAAAGAACGGGGTTGGGAGCTGTCTGACCGAGACCGCAGAGGGATGCGCTCTTGATATAGTTTGCAAGCTCCTCAAGCTTATCGATATCTTCCATTTCGCCGCGGCCGTCTGTGATCTTTTCAAGAAGCTCAAGCATACGAACTGTACCGATACGGCAGGGTGCGCACTTACCGCAGGATTCGTCTACTGTGAACTCAAGGAAGAACTTAGCAAGGTCAACCATACATGTGTCCTCGTCCATAACGATAAGACCGCCGGAACCCATCATGGAGCCGATAGCGAGAAGGTTATCATAGTCGATAGGTGTGTCAATAAGAGAAGCAGGGATACATCCGCCGGAGGGGCCGCCTGTCTGAGCGGCCTTAAACTTCTTACCGTTAGGAATACCGCCGCCGATCTCTTCAACAACCTCGCGGAGAGTTGTTCCCATGGGAACCTCAACGAGACCTGTGTTTGTGATCTTACCGCCGAGAGCAAATACCTTTGTACCCTTGGACTTTTCTGTTCCGATGGAATTGAACCAATCTGCGCCCTTAAGGATGATCTGGGGGATATTTGCGTATGTTTCAACGTTGTTAAGAATTGTAGGTCTGCCGAAAAGACCCTTAACTGCAGGGAAAGGAGGACGAGGTCTGGGCTCGCCGCGCTTACCCTCGATACTTGTCATAAGAGCTGTTTCCTCACCGCAAACGAATGCGCCTGCGCCAAGGCGGAGCTGGATATCAAACTTAAAGCCTGTGCCCATAAT
>JAZQVW010000013.1:0-17367 GCA_045632025.1 Candidatus Avispirillum sp.
CGTGTTTTCGCGGTCGGTAACGTCGGTCATTGTATAAACGGAGTAGTGCTTATCGTCGCTTCCGTAGCTGGAGTGCACCTCGCGTGTAAAGAGCTTTTCTCCTGCAACGTAAAGTCCGCCGTCAGCCTCCTTGAACATTTCGGAGAGGCAGATAGGTCTTTTGTTGCCTGAGAATTCGGCCGCGGCCTTGTTCATCCACACAACTCTGTCGGTTTCGGCAGGGCAGACCACAACGGGGCTCTCGGAGTTGAGCACGGATTCGGACAGCACAACGCCAACCTCGGAGGAGGGCTTAACGCCGGATTTGAAAACTCTGCCTCTTTTATAAAAGGCATAGGTCAGAGTGATCGCAACGAATATAGCGCACACAAGCAGAGTTAAAACGATCTTGTTCATATCAAGAGCGTTCCCGATCACTGCATCTGCGGCAATGAAACATAGTGCGCTGATAATAACGAAGATCATATCAGCTAAGCTGAACTGGAAGTTAGGGGAACCTTTTTTCATTTTTCGATCCCTTCTTTATCTTAAAGTCTATATTAATCTTGTTTATTTTCTTTGCTTTTACGCTTCAGATACATCCACACGCGGATATTGTAGAAGGCTGTGAACATAGCCGCAAGCTCAAGAATGAGGATGGGATTTACAAAAGCGAAGTAGATAAGGAGGCCGGTGGTTATAAGGCCGAGGCCTCTCTTTTGGGGATGCCTTAAAAATCCTCCGCGGGCAAACATAAGCTTGAAGCCCACGATGGTCTGGCTGGGCATAAAGATATACATAATATTCACAGCGGAATAATATACTATCTGGCTTTTGAGAGTGAAGATGCTAACGATAAAGGCTACGAGAAAAACGATGGAGCCGAGGAAGGATGCGGAAACGGGCCATGCGCCGCCAAAAAACATTTCGTTTGAATCGGCAACGATGGTTGCAAGGCGGAAGACCTTAGCCGCCGCAAAGGATGCCGCCATACAAACAAGAACTATCATTGAGGGCATCAGCAGATATATTGCATTTTTCAGCGACTGGATGTAATTCTCTGTGTAGACCTCCTTGCCTGCCGCCTTTGCCGCCTCGTTTATTTTAGCGATATAGGCGTCAAGGCTTGCAAAGAAGTCGTTCATCATATTTGTTAAAGCCGTCACCAGCTCGTTCCCCTCTGCAAGATAGAAAAGGCCGAGGATGGCGGCTATAAGAGCAACGAAGCCTACCGTCAAAGCGGAAACCGTCTGTGAGAGGCATTTTCTTTTTCTCACAGAGTCGGAGAGGATAAAGGACAGGGGAATAAAGGAAAGGGCCACCAGCGCATAGGGAAGCTTGACTCCGCAGGCCATTGACACTGCAACGGAGCAAACAGCGCTTGCAAGAATAAAGAGAAGATTGAATCTTGCTGTCAGCACGTAGGAAAAGAGGCCGACAGACATTATAAGAAAGATTATTCCGCCATAGTCCGAGGGAAATGCGCCTGCAAGTATGGAAGAAACAGCCGTCAGCGACAGGGCAACGCCCGTGGATAATGGGCTGCATCCCTTCGGTGCTGCAAAACGGCGCATCAAGCTTTTGTTTTCACTATTCATCGAACGTCCTCCTCTTACAGTTATACATAGTATATTATAGCAGAACGGGGCCCTTTTGTCAAAGAAATATTTCATTTTTTGCGTTTATCGCGGAATAGGATAGCGGCAAGAAGACCGAAGATAAGAGCGGCGGTTATTCCTGCGGAGGCGGAGGTGAGGGGACCCTTCAGGGCGCCGATCAGTCCCTCGCGGTCAACGGCCTCGCGGGTGCCCTTGGCAATAAGATATCCGAAGCCCGTCAGAGGCGTCGTTGCTCCTGCTCCCGCCACGTCGGCAAGCCTTTCGTATATGCCGAGGGCGCCGAGGAAAACTCCCGAAACAACGTAGGAAACAAGTATCCTTGCAGGAGTAAGAGCAGTCTTGTCTATTAATATCTGTGCTATAAGGCAGAGGATGCCTCCAACGGCAAAGGCCATAAAATAATCAAGCAAGGTGTCCATCAAAGATCTCTCCTTCTATTTGAATAAGATGGGCGATTCCGGGGATTGACAAGCCCTGCTGAAGGCTCATAGGGCTCATAAGCGCTCCCGTGCCTATAAAAAGGATTCGGCGAAGGTCTCCTCGGCGAAGCTTTTTCAGAATATAGGAGGACAGCACCACGGCGCTGCATCCGCATCCGCTTCCGCCGGCGTGCTTGTCCTGTCTTTCTCTGTCGTATATAAGCAGGCCGCAGTCGGCGTGGCAGGCGGATATATCCCGTCCTTCGCCTTTGAGCAGCTCCTTCAGGATGTTGGTGCCCTCAAAGCCAAGGTCTCCCGTTAAAATAAGGTCAAAGTCCCTTGGGGCCTGGTCAGTTTCGTCAAAAAAGCGCAGTATGGTGTCGGCGGCGGCGGGAGCCATAGCCGCGCCCATATTGGTTATGTCGTTTATGCCTGCATCAAGGCTTCGCCCCGGCTCTGCGGCCGTTATTTTGGGGACATATTTGGAGGGAGCTTTTTCAAAGAGCAGGTCTCTTTTGTCGCAGGAGGTAATAAACGCCGCCGCTCCCGTAACTGTCCATTGAGCCGTGGGAGAGCGCTGACTTCCGTATTCAAGAGGAGAGCGAAACTGTCTTTCAGCGGATGCATTGTGGGAGGATGCGGAATTGGCGCATCTTGTCACCGTGCCTCCCGAGCAAAGCATAGAAGCAAGCATCAGCCCCTCGGCCGCGGTGGAGCAGGCACCGTAAAGACCCATATAGGGGGCGTCATAGTCAAGGAGCCCGTAATTTGAGCCGATGCATTGGTTGAGCAGATCTCCCGCCAGAATAAGATCAAGCTCCGTATCCCTCTTTCCGCAGAGGGCCAGCGCCCGTCCGAGGGCAAGACGCTGCATCTCGCTTTCCGCCTTTTCCCATGTGTCGCATCCGAGAGTGTCGTCCTTTTTGTCGTATAGGTCAAAGTGGGCGCCGAGAGGGCCGTTTTTCTCCTCGCGGCCCACAACTGACGCGCTTGAAACTATATAAACAGGTTTTTTAAATTGGATCGCCATTGTTCCTCCATCATAATCTTTTTCCCTTAATTTTTCTCCCCTTTGAGTGATTTTTATTCACGGGAGAAAAAGAAAAACGGAGAGGGCCCTTTGGCCGTCTCCGTTTTTTATCTTATTAATTTAAGGACGTAATTGGTTTTCGGTATTTTTTCGCCAAGGCCTTTGCTCCCATTGCAACAAGGAGTATAACGTAAGCGGCAAGGGAAAAGACTGCGATATATATTATAAGGCACCAGGGATAAGCAACTGCCCTCTGAACTGCGGAATAAACGGGGAGAGAGGGCTCGCAATGAGGACTTATGAAAAACATATTGAAGGTTTCTCTCTCAAGCAGACCGCTATAGTATGCGATCTCGTTCATAATAATTGCTGCGGCAATAAATGAAACGAAGGCGGGGAGCGCTGAAAGGATGGTTTTGTGCTCGCATTTAACGTATTCCGTATAAAGCAGGTATATGCCGATAGTTATCATTGCGCCGTGGCATATCATAGACTGCACGTTGATGCCGATGGTTGAAACAAAGACCTGCGGCGGATAGATCATAACGCAAAGGCCTGCAAAAACGGAATAGGTTGAAAGATAAGCCGAGAGGGAGTTGTGTATTTTTTTATTTGGAATGAGAGCGGCCATAAGCCCTGCAAACATAGGAGTTGAGCAAAACTGGAAGGGGAAGGCATACCATTGATAGTCGTAGGAAACAACGCCGTTTGAAAAAGAAAGGCTGAAGCATAGCTGCTTATATAATTCAAGTGCAACAACTATAAGCGACGTTATAAGCAGAAGTCGGCGAACGAATCGCTCGTCAGCGTTTTTGTGATATCTGCAAAGAAGAAAAGCCGCAATAAAGGACAGTGCAAAAAACGACAGATGAAACCAGCCATACATCTGAGGGGTCTCCATTTCTGCCTGCATAATAAGAATGATCTTGCCAAGAAAATCCATATTTCCCCTCCTTTCGTTTTGATTCTACAATGCTATTATAGCAATAAAAAATCCATTTTCAATAGTATTCATATAATATTAAGATTAGAATTTTAATGTCAAAGGGATAAAAGGGAAGCTCTTTGCGTTGACACGCATCGAGTGTATTTGTTATAATTAACACATAGAAACTTAGCGGAGGCTGAAATGAGAAAGA
The DNA here is from genome assembly GCA_045632025.1 of Candidatus Avispirillum sp. Lineage (GTDB taxonomy): Bacteria > Bacillota > Clostridia > Oscillospirales > CAG-272 > Avispirillum. Next base: position 4,187 of record JAZQVW010000013.1, read on the forward strand.
AGATTCTTATCATATATACGGGTGGAACCATCGGTATGAATAAATCCTGCAACGGTTATGCGCCGCAGCAGGGATTTTTACAGCAGATACTTGAGGGCCTGCCCGTGCTTCATAATGAAGAAATGCCCGAATGGGAGCTTCTTGAGCTTGACCCCCTGCTTGATTCCTCTAATATGACCGTTGTTGAGTGGAACCTTATCGGCGGCATAATTGAGAAGCACTATGCCGATTTTGACGGCTTCGTTATTCTCCACGGAACTGATACAATGGCATATACGGCCTCAGCTCTTTCCTTCTCTCTTGAAAATCTTGATAAGCCCGTTATTATAACAGGCTCTCAGATACCTCTGTTTGAGATAAGAAACGACGGGCTTGACAATCTGCTCACGTCTATGATTATTGCGGCTGAGGGAAAGATTCGCGAGGTTGCTCTTTGCTTTTCCGATATGCTGCTGCGAGGCAACAGATGCTCAAAGCTTAGCACCTCTGACCTCCACGCATTTTATTCTCCCAATTATCCTGCCCTGGCTGAGATCGGAACGAAGATAAATTATAATCAGATGATCCCCAAAATGAGCAGCACAATGCCCTTCAGAGTGCAGCCTCTTAAGAAGATACCTATCGGAATCATTAAGGTGTTCCCCGGCATTCAGTTTGAGCTTTTTGAGGAAATAATGAGCGAATCCCTTCGCGGAATCGTTCTTGAAACCTTTGGCGCAGGCAATATTCCCGGCTCCTCCGATGCAATTCTGCCCATTGTCAGAAAGGCCCACGAAAACGGAACTGTTCTCGTCATCTGCTCTCAGTGTCCCAAGGGCTCAGTTTCTCTTGGTACGTACGAAACAAGCGCGGCTCTGAAGGAAGCAGGCGCAGTTTGCGCATATGATATGACAACTGAAGCGGCCGTTGCCAAGCTTTATTATCTTTTCAGCTGTGGCTACGATGCAGAAACAGTTAAGGCGAAAATGGAGGAAAATCTCCGCGGCGAGATGAGCAACTGGTAATTTGATAAACAAAAAAGCACCCATCAGGGTGCTTTTTTCTATTACTGATACTTTTTCTGCCAGCCCTTAAAGCTAATAAGGCAGAGGGCGCATCCGAGGGCGCCGATGATTATCCAGGTGATGATAGTGAAGCTCCAGCCAAGGCGCTCGGAAATAAGAGCTATGCCGTAGGTGGAGATGGCGCTTTCGATATAGGTGCAGGAGTTTATAACGCCCGATGCCGTTGAAACGTTGCCGTATTTTTTGAAATATGCGGGGATCATACAAACGAGCAGGTAGTTAACACCGTGTATGCAGCCTGTAAGCAGAGCCGAAAACAGAACGGAGAGGGCAACCAGTAAATAGTTTATGTGATAAAAGTCGTTGTAATTTTATTACATATTTCTAAGCATATCAATTGCTTCTGTTTTATAGGTGGTCTCGCCGCCGTTTATGGCGCAGTAGTTGAGATACTGTCTTGCCTCGTCAAATCTATCCGTTTTGTAGCATACCTTGCCCAGAATATAATTGATAGCAAGAGTGGCAAGGGGTGTAGGCTTGGGGACGGACTGCGCAAGCATCTGTCTTGCGCGCGCTTCTGCCGTAGTATAGTCGCCGAGAGCCATAGCTCGGTCGATGGCGGAGGTAATATCCAAGGTCGTCCTTGTCACTATATCCGTTTTCTTTGCTGTCATCTCAAGGTAGATCGCCTCAGCCTCGTCTGTTTTGCCCATACCGTATAAAAAGGAGGACTTCAAAACCTTAATGAGGTCGTGCTTCTGTGGGGGCGCAACGGAGATCATATATTCCAGAGTCCCAAGTGCGCGATGAGCATCGCCTAAGGCGTCATATGCCACCACCAGCAAATGCAAAACCTCAAAGTCAGGCTCAGAGATTACGTTGTCGGGGCAATCGCGCTTTTCCTCATATAAGCGAATGAATTCAGCAGGACGAAGATCTCTAGTGATAAGCTTGTTTCCGCTGTTTATAAGCTTGCCTTTTCCTTCCGCATATATTCCCGTGGCGCGGAACAGCGCACACAAAACGAGAGATATGATACCAAGAACAACGAGCAGCTTATATTCTATCATAAATGAGGCGAATATTGCTGAGATAGCAAAGCAGAATCCGGCTAATGCAAGGTAAGCGATGGTAAATCTGCGGATCTTTTTCAAGGCGTTTTTAGTTAAAAACATATGTCGATCTCCTTTTGGATTTTACTGATATTTTCTTTCCCAGCCTTTAAAGCTGATAAGGCAGAGGGCGCATCCGAGGGCGCCGATGATTATCCAGGTGATGATAGTGAAGCTCCAGCCAAGGCGCTCGGAGATGAGAGCAATGCCGTAGGTGGAGATGGCGCTTCCGATATAGGTGCAGGAGTTTATAACGCCCGATGCCGTTGAAACGTTGCCGTATTTCTTGAAATACGCAGGGATCATACAAACGAGCAGGTAGTTAACACCGTGCATGCATCCCGTCAGCAGAGCGGAGAAGAGAACTGAAAATGCAACAAGTCTGCCCGAGAGGAAATAGATGCCTGCGGCAGATATTGCTCCAACGCCGAAAACGATGCAGGCGCACCAGACGGGGTTGGTGAAATGGCGAAGATAAAGCCCCTCCGTCAGTCTGAGGCAAATCATACTGAATATGGGGAGAACAACGCCCGTGAGGATGGAGATTATATTGCTGAGGTCGTAAACGTCGGAAATATAAGTGGGCATCCAGGTGGTAACGCCGTCGCGGAGCATACCCTGAAGGATGATCGCCGCCATAATGCAGAGCATAACGGGAGCAAAGAGCATTTTGTTGTTTCCGTCCTTTTTCCTCGTTCTTGCCACGGGCTGAGGGGGTATCTCATAGGAATACTTATGCCAGAAGAAGAGCATAATGACGGCGCTTGATGCGCAGAACCAGAAAACCGCCTTCCAGCCTGCAAGGGAGATTATGAGAGGGGATACGAGATAAACGGCAATGGTGCCGAGGGAGCTGCCGTAGAGCACCTTTGTTGTGACCCTTTTATAATCCTCTGAGGAGAGAAGAGCGGACATAAGGCGAACGATGGGCGGCCACATAAAGCTCTGTGCGAAGCCGTTGATGCACCAGACAAGCAGCATCCCGTAGGGGGAAGAGCAAAGGGGGATGATAGAGTTCATGGCGCAGGTAATAATAAGGCCGATGGAAACCAGTCTTTTGGGGGAGAATTTGTCACCCAGAATGCCGCTGACTATCTGACCTGTGCCGTAGGTGATAAAGCTACCCGTCAGCGCCATTGAAAGGGCGCTGCGAAGCATTCCCGTGCTTTGTTCTATTTCTGAAACGATTGCGCCGAAGTTGATCCTCGTTATGTAGCTGACCATATAGGTCAGAGTGAAAAGGATCATCAGTCGGCGTATATCGCGTTTTTCGGTTAATTGTTCTGTCATTTTGTCCTCCGTGGAGATTAGTACGGAAAATATTCAATAAACTTATTCTCTGTTAATCTCTGCACGCTCAAATTTAATTTTAAATGTAAACTCCTCAGGATACGAATCAAAATCCTGCAGGTCGATTTCCAATATATAATACTCACCGTGGTCAATAAGCCTATCCGCTAACCACCATATCTTTTCTCTACCTTCTAAATCTATATTATCTGATAGGATTTTGTAGTTAAAAAGACGGATTTCACGAACGGTATTATCATATATTGCACCATCTGAGTTCAATCTAAAGGTCAAAAGGTTGCGATTATATTTGTTTTTTTCTCCGATAAATCTATTATAATCAAAGGGGAACTCAAATAGCTCAACTCCCACAATGCACGCATCATGTAACCCATTTACCCAATACCACTCGGGAGGATTGTCAGGATATTCAGAAATGTAGTGTTTAACATTTGCCATTGTTGTTTTCCTTTACCGTATTTATAGAAGAAATAAGCATACGACGAATCTGACCACATGTATTTTGAAGTGGTTTGTATTGCTCGTCCGAGATATATCCTGTTTTGTTAAGAAGCTCAAGCCAATACTCTGACTCATAACACTCTTTCAAGGCAATCTGCATTTTAGATATAAAGTCAGGAGTTCCGTGCGCATATTTTGATTCGTGAATGTTAGCACCGATAGATGTTCCTGATCGGAGTAGTTGATTTGTTAATACACTCTCTCTTTTGGTTTCTTTTATACTTCTGCAAATATTTATTATCTCAACCGCAAAATCCTTTGATTTGCTTAACAGGATGCTTTCCGACATATTATCACTTCCTTTAGATACAGTATAGCGTATATTTGAAGGTTTGTATATAGCTAAATAACTCCGCTTTGCTCCGTAGCTAAATAGCTCGCTTACACTCGCGCTAAATTTCACTTCGTAAAGCTAAATTATATTCGCCATTAGCGCGCGTCAGCGCATTTAGCTTGCGAAGCAAATTTAGCTCGGCTTGCCGTATTTAGCTCGCCATAGGCGAATTTAGCTGAAAAAAGCACTTCTTTCGAAGTGCTTTTTTTCTGGTGGGGGAAGATGGATTCGAACCATCGAAGTCACTGACAACAGATTTACAGTCTGCCCCCTTTGGCCGCTCGGGAATTCCCCCTTATTAAGTTGGGATTCCGATTTCTCGGAATCCCTTGGAGCTGGTGGACGGACTCGAACCCCCGACCTGCTGATTACAAATCAGCTGCTCTACCAACTGAGCTACACCAGCGTTTATCACGCTCAGCTATTATAGCAAATCATTTTCTGTTTGTCAACACTATTTTTTATATTTTTTCAAAAAAATCTCGCGGGCAACAAAAAAGGAACACCGTTTGGTGTTCCTTTCAGCTTTGCTTTAATTACTTAGCGTCAGCAGCTGTTGTCTCGGGAGCAACAGTTGTTTCGGGAGCAGCTGTTGTTGTTTCAGCAGCTGTTGTTGTGTCTTCAACAAGAACCTCGTCGCTGTTGCCGAAGATCTTATCGAGAGAGAGAGATTCGTTCTTTGTCTGCACGAAGTAGAGAAGGCAAACAAGAACTACGAATACGATTGCTACTACAGATGTGAGTGTGGAGAGCTTTCTGTTCATAGCCTGTCCCTTGGACTTGCCGAAGAAAGTTTCTGCGCCACCTGCGATTGTGCCGGAAAGGTTGTGATTCTTACCCTGCTGCATAAGAACAGCAACGATAAGGAAAAGTGCCATAACAAGAAGCAGAATGCCTATAATGATTGTTGTCATTTTGAGTCTCCTTTAAATACTATGAAATGTATAATTAGTTATAAATGTACTTAAAAATAATCACGCCTACATATTCTATCACAAGCAAATTAAAAAATCAATAGCTTTTTTGCTTTTATTTCAAAAGAAAATGGGGTGAAAACCTGAAATGTCAAAGGGAATTGATAACCTCTGCTATTTTTTCGGGTGTGAACGCGCAAAGGTCCATAATTCTATCAAGATCGCCGTGGGGAACGAATCCGCTGTCAAGCGCGTGGATAGTAACGGTATTTTTATAGTCGGCTTGTCCTGCGGCAGCGGCAACAGCCTCGCCAACGCCTCCGCGGCGGACGCCCTCCTCAACAACGAGGATCTTAGTATTGCCGCAAAGCTCCAACACGGTCTTGCTATCTATGGGATTGATCTTCAGAAGTCTGATGACCCTTATTTTTCTTCCCGTTTTTGCCACTGCTTCAACAACGTTCTTTGTTATTCTGCCGTAGGTGATAACGGTCAGCTCTGCATCGTCGCAATCGGCCAGGAATATGGTTTTCCCTTCATCAACTGCTCGGAAAACAGATCTGTCATATTTTGCCTCGGCGCCCTTGGGATATCTGATAGCCCAGAGGCCCTCGCCGCGCTCCGCCTCGTCAAAGGAGAATTTCAGCTCCTCGTAGGATTCGGGGGAATAGATAGTTGTTTGGGGAATTGCCGAAAGCATTGAAACGTCGAAAACGCCCTGATGAGTAACGCCGTCGCCGGGGACAAGTCCAGCGCGGTCAATGGCCATAATAACGTGAGTGTTCTGCAGGGAGATATCCTCAAGCAGCTGGTCGTAGGTGCGCTGCATAAAGGTTGAATAAAGTGCGCAAACGGGGAGCATTCCTCCGATAGCAAGTCCTCCCGCAAACGTAACGGCACATTCCTCTGCAATACCAACGTCGTAAAAGCTTTCTGTGAAATTATCTCTGTATATGCTCAGTCCCGTGCCCTTTTCCATAGCGGCGGTAACTGCACATATCTTATTGTTTCGACTCTTCATCTCGCAGAGATATTCGCCCATAACGGTTGAATAAGACTGCGCGCTTCCTGCCTCAGCGCCCGTGCTGATATCAAAGCTTGAGGTGAAATGATAATTTTCGGGATGCTTTTCCGCCATCTCGTAGCCCTTGCCCTTAAGGGTGAGCATATGGATGATAGTGCATCTGTTTTTTGTTTTAGCTTCCTTTAAGAGGGCTTCCATTTTCTCCTCGTCGTTTCCGTTAACGGGTCCGAGATAATAAAGCCCCAGATTTTCAAAGATATTGGTCTGAACCAACAATCTTTTGAAAAATTCCTTAACGTTATAGGAGAATGTGATCAGTCCCTTGCCCCCGGGAAGGTGGGAAACTGCGCTCTGGAAGTTCTTTTTGAAGCGGAAATATTTTCTTGAGTTGCGAAGGCGGGAGAAATATCCGGACATTGCGCCAACGTTTTTGGAAATGGACATTTCGTTATCGTTTAAGAGGATAATAAGCTTTTCCTTATTTTCCGCGCAGCAGTTAAGCGCCTCAAAAACCATTCCGTTTGTAAAGGAGCCGTCGCCGATAACTGCAACTGACCAATTATCGTTTCCCTGCAGTGCATTTGCCCTTGCAATACCCAGCGCTGTAGGAAGTGCGCTTCCGCTGTGTCCCGCTGTCAGAGCATCGTGCTCGCTCTCACTTCTGTTTGTGAAGCCTGAGATGCCGCCGAAGCGGCGCAGGGTATTGAAGCTTTCAAATCGGCCTGTCAGCAGCTTATGTGCATAGCACTGATGGCCAACGTCGAATATAATAGAATCCTTGGGGGAATCAAAAACTCTGTGGAGGGCAACAGTTGCCTCAACTATACCCAGATTTGATGCCAGATGTCCGCCGCCGTCGGCGCATTCGCGAAGGATCTCCTCTCTCATTTCAAGAACGAGAGCATCTATCTCCTTCTGAGAAAGGCCCTTAATATCCGCGGGGGATTTTATTTTTTCAAGCATTGGGACAACTCCTTTCCTGATTCAAGCACGAGAGAGAGGGCGAAATCTGCCGCCATCAATCGTATCTCGTCGCGAGTTTTTTCTTCTCCGAATTGTTTTCTGTAGGTTTTAGTATCATTTTTCGTGCTGATGCCGAAGCAGACCGTGCCAACGGGCTTTTCAGCCGTGCCGCCCGTAGGTCCTGCGATTCCCGTAACGGAAACGGCAATATCAGCTCCCGTTATGCTTCTTGCGCCCTTTGCCATTTCACCTGCAGTTTCCTCGGAAACCGCACCTTCAGCCGAGAGAGTTTCTTCGGAAACGGAGAGCACACGCATCTTTACGCTGTTTGAATAAGATATGATGCCGCCCTCGTAAATCTCGGACGAGCCGGAAAGAGCCGTTATGGTTTCGCCTATAAGCCCCCCCGTGCAGGACTCTGCCGTTGCAAAGGTAAGGCCGCAGTCTTTCAGCTCCGAAAGCAGCGAAAGAGCAGTATTCTTGCATTTTTCAGTAAGCTTTTCCATCATATCCTCACAAAAGATCATATATAGCTATTATATCAAAAATCGTCAAAATAATCAAGGCATATGCTTCAATTGTAAATTCTGATTTTATATATAAAAATTTATTATTTATTTATAAAATCGGTAGAGAAATGTGGTATACTAATATATAATTGTCCGAATTGTCGGTTCTAATATGAAAGGAAACTAACAAATGGTAGAGGTTTCAAATCTTGTTAAGGCCTATGGCCAGAAGCTTGCGCTTGACGACGTTTCGTTCAGTGTTGGCGATGGAGAGATCCTTGGCTTTCTCGGCCCTAACGGCGCAGGAAAATCCACAACTCTTAATATTATGACAGGCTATCTTTCCGCCAATTCCGGCACGGTAAAGATAGGCGGTATAGACATACTTGAAAATCCCGACGAGGCTAAAAAGCAGATAGGTTTTCTTCCCGAGCAGCCTCCGCTTTACGTTGATATGACCGTTGAGGAATATCTCGGCTTCGTATACGAGCTTAAAAATTGCAAATACAACAGAAAGAAGCATCTTGACGAGGTTTGCCACGTAACCAAGCTTACAGACGTTCGCGGCAGAGTGATCAAGAATCTTTCCAAGGGCTATAAGCAGAGAGTGGGTATTGCTCAGGCGCTTATAGGAAACCCCAAGGTGCTTGTATTTGACGAGCCCACGGTCGGTCTTGACCCCAAGCAGATAATCGAGGTGAGAAACCTTATCAGAACTCTCGGCCGTGAGCACACAGTTATTCTCTCAACTCACATTCTCTCCGAGGTTCAGGCTGTTTGCGACAGGATCGTTATCATCAACGGCGGCAAGATCTTATGCGACAAGCCCACGGACAGCATCAGCTCCGCTATCAACAAGAACAGCCGCTATAAGCTGAAGATCTGCGGACCTCAGCGCGAGGTTATGGAGGCGCTCCGCGAAACGGAGGGCGTTGAGCACGTTGAGGTGACCAGCGAGCGCGAAAAGGACAGCTGCACTTACATAATCGAGTCAAGCGGCGCGTCCGACGTCCGCAAGGCAGTATTCTTCAAGATGAGCGAAAAGGGATGGGCTATTATCGGAATGGCGCCCGAAGGCCTCAGCCTTGAGGAAGTGTTTATGAAGCTGACGGACGAAGGCTCAGCAGATTCCAAAAAGCGCAGAAAATAAGATCGATTCGGAGAAAAAACAATGTTTGCAATATATAAGCGCGAAATGCGCGCATATTTCACAACGCCTCAGGGATATCTGTTTATGGCAATATTCCTTTGCGCATCAGGCTTTCTTTTCAGCCTGTCCACTCTGCTTATGCAGTCTTCCGACACAGCAACCTATTTCCAGTTTCTGATGTACGGCTACATAGTTCTGGTTCCCCTGCTCACAATGAAGAGCTTTGCTGAGGAGAAAAAGGCGAAAACGGAGCAGCTGCTCTTAACCGCCCCCGTCAGCCTTTGGGGAATGGTTCTGGCAAAGTTCTTTGCCGCATTCACAATGTTCGCAGGAACAGTTGTGATCTCTATGCTTTATTATCTCGTTCTCGGTATTTACGGCGAGCCCAACTGGGCAAAGGTCATCGGATGCACGGTTGCAATGATACTTATCGGCAGCTGCTTCATCGCTATCGGACTTTTCGTTTCCGCGCTCACAGAGAATCAGTTCGTTGCCGCAATGGGCACTATCGGCGTGCTTGCAGGCCTTGTAGTGGTTGCAGTTCTTAACGGAATCATCGACAGCTACGCACTTCGTCTTGTTCTTGACTGGGTATCCATCTACAGCCGATTCACAAACTTCACGCAGGGCATCTTCGATTTTGCCAGCGCATTTTATTATATTTCCCTTTGCGCTGTGTTCCTTTTCCTCAGCGTGCGTGTTTATGAAAAACGCAGATTTGCTTGACGGAGGTAGAAAATGAGAAAGTTTAACCGTAACAATCAGAGAAAAAAGAACTATCTCCTTCTTTCCTCTGCAATCACAGCTTTAGTTATTGCAGTTGCAGTAGTTGCAAACGTTTGCTTCTTTGCTCTTGCATCCCATTTCGTTTGGTATATCGATATGACCGAGGGACAGGTGTTCACCCTTTCTCCCGAGGCAAAGGCTTTCCTTGACGAGGTTGAGGGCGACGTTAACATTTATTTCACCGTTGAGCCCGACCAGATCGCAAAGAAGAGCGCATATCTTAACTACGTTTACCGTACTGCTCTTGAAATGCAGGCGGAATATAAGAATATCAACGTTGAATGTATTGATATCGTAAAGAACCCCGGCTTCTATAAGCAGTTCTATCAGACAGCGGCGCAGAAGATCTATACGGACAGCGTTGTTATTGAGAGCGGAACAGAATTCAGAATCTATTATATCGACTCCTTCTTTATCACAGACGAGGACGGAAAGTCCATCTGGGCATATCAGGGCGAATATAAGCTGGTTTCTGCCATCCTTTCCGTAACGGATTCCGAAATGCCTCCCGTTTATTTCACATCCTCTCACGGAGAGCGAGTTGGCGAGGACGGCCTTGCGCTTAAGAATCTCTTCAGCGATGCAGGCTATGAGGTGAGATATATCGACCTTGCAAAGGAAGATATTTCAGAGGATGCAAGAATTGTTGTTATCAACGATCCTCTTTACGACTTCGGCGGCGTTGTTGCAGGAGATGACAGTGAAAACGAGATCGCAAAGCTTGACGACTTCCTTGACCGCAGAGGCTGCCTCCTTGTATTCACAAGCCCCGAAAACGTTGATAATCTTACAAACCTGAGAGAATTCCTCGAGGAGTGGGGAATCGGCTTTAAGGGCGATACTTATATTAAGGATACTGACAATGCCGTTTCTACAGACGGCAGATCCATCGTTGCAAAATATGCAGAGGAGGGAACACTTGGCGCTTCTCTCTACAGTGACATTGCAACTCTTGACACAATGCCCAAGACCATTCTTAAGAATGCAATGCCCATTGATATTCTCTTTGAGGAAAATTCCAAGCTTAACGGAACTATTCAGGTCTCCCCTGTTCTTCTTTCCCACGACAGCGCAAAGGCGCTTTGTGACGGCGAGGAAAGCGAGATCGGCAGTGTTCCTCTTATGACGATCTCCCGTGACGTAACAATTGCAAATAACGACTATTATTATTCTTACGTTGTTGCCTGCGGCTCTGCAGACTACGTAAACAGCGGATATCTCACCTCCAATACTTACGCAAACGCGGATATCCTTTATAATACCATCAAGCTCACAGGCCGCGAGCGCATCCTTGCGGATATCGACTATAAGGTGCTTGATGATACTGCTCTTGATATCACGACCGATCAGGCCAATAAGTGGGCTGTTGTTATGACGGTAACTCTTCCTGTTATCATCGCTGCGGCAGGCGCAGTAGTTTGCATCAGGAGACGTAACGCATGAAACGACAGAGAAATCTTATGATCGTTTGCGCGGTTTTGTTTGTGGTCCTTCTTCTGGCATATTTCCTTGTTATAGCCCCTTATATCAAGGCCAACACTCCCCAGGACGAGGTCTCAACTCCCGAAACCGAGGCAGGCGAGATTCTCGGTTATTCCGATCGAATCTATATATTCAGAAGCATTGCAGTTAATGAGATAAAAAATATAACGGTTCAGAACGAAAAGGGCGAATATTCCTTCGTTTCCTCCGGTGACGGAAAGTTCTATATCAAGAATTTCAAAAACATTCCCTTTGACTCGGAGCTGTTCGCAACTCTTCAGACGGTAACCACAAGCACGCTCTCAAAGGCGAAGGTCATTACAGGCGCAAGCGATAAAAAGCTTGATGAATACGGCCTTCTCAAGCCACAGGCAACCTGGGTCGTTGAAACAACGGCAGGTGAATTCTTCAAGGTGTACGTTGGAGATGAGCTTCTCACAGGCGGCGGATACTATTGTATGTTTGAGGGCAGACCCGGAAGCGTTTACGTGCTTTCCGAGGATATCGGCAAAACGGTTCTCCAGCCCATTGAGGGCTACGTTACCCCCGTTATCTGCGCGGGTATCAGCCAGGAGGACTATTATAAGGTTGATAAATTCACAGTTTATAAGAACGGCGAAAAGCAGTTCAGGATCAGACTTGTGGATAAGGATAAGCAGGTCAATGCCGAGGCTCTGGCCGAAAATATAATGGACTATCCCACCTCTTATTACCCCAATTCTCAGCTTTATTACGATATTATTTATCAGTTTATGGGCCTTGTTGCCGACAGCTGCTATGATATTTCAGCAACTGACGAAGAAAAGGCCGCTATCGGTATGGACGACCCTGCAAACGTTATAACCTTTGAGTATAACGGCGTTCATTACGAGCTCTATTTCAGCGAGCTTCAAGAGGATGGAACCTATTATGCCGAGAGCAATATGTTCCCCGGCGTTATCGGTATATGCAGCACGGAAACAGTTAATTTCCTTGAGAAGAGACTGATCGATTGGGTCGATAAGCTTGCATTCCAGCAGTATATCACCAATATTTCAACCATCAGCATCAAGTCTCATAAGGTCAATGCAGATTTCGTGCTGACACAGGGCATTGCCGAGGGCGACCAGACAGTTCCCATCTACGTTAACGCCAACGGAGTTGATCTCGGCGCGGACGGAGTTGCAAACTTCCGTCAGTTCTATAAAACTCTTCTTTCCGTTACAATAACGGATTATTGCGTGGACGACGAGTATTGTAAGATGACAGCTGAGGAGCTCAAGGCATACGTTGCGGACAAGAGCAACGCAGGGCTTATCCTCACATATAAAACACTTGACGGGGAAACCTCAGAAATAGGCTTCTATCCCTATTCAACGAGACATTCCTGCATCACCATCGACGGCGTAGGCGAATTCTACGTGTCAACCGACTATATGAACAAGGTCATCAACGACACCATCCGCCTTCTCAAGGGAGAGCCTATTGACGCAAACGGTAATTATTAAAAAAGAGGTCGAAAGACCTCTTTTATGATGCAGAGCGCAGAATGAATCGTGACCTGTAGGGCGGGGGCTTGTCTCCCGCCGCTTGTAACACAATCATACGTTATTAACGGGCGAACACAGTTCGCCCCTACGAGACAGAGGGAATTACGCGTTAATCCGTAGGGGCGACCATTGGTCGTCCGCCCAAAATGCAGTCATACGTTTTACGTTATATCGATGTGTGTTACCCTTCGTTGCGGCGGGAGTAAACCCCCGCCCTACGGTTATCAAATATTGAAGTTCAGATGCGATTGTTTTCGGACGAGCAATGCTCGCCCCTACGATGTGTATACCGCTAAACGATAATTTACGCGTTAGCCTTCCCCTGGGGGAAGGGGGACCGCGCAGCGGTGGATGAGGCGTGTGGGCTTCGCTGCACGATGGTTAGAATTTGTAGGGCGGGGGTTTACTCCCGCCGTGCCCAAAGGTCAACATACATTAATAAAACATAAAATTTATGATTGTGGTGAATGCGGGACGTCGAGGGCGCCGTCCCCTACCGTTATCAAATTTCGCATAATCTAAGCCTAGACTCCTCACCCTCCGCTGCTTCCAGTCATCGTCG
>JAZQVW010000014.1:0-5031 GCA_045632025.1 Candidatus Avispirillum sp.
GGCGTGTGGATAGCCACGGGCGGCGGCAGAAGGATATCCGGCGCAACGCTTTTTCTCATCCCCCTCCTTTCCGTATCCTATATGATCATCTGCCTCGCCGTTATTTTTAATAATATAGAAAGGCTTCCGCAAATTTTAGAAAAAATTGCGCAGGGCGCATTTTCTCTCAGGTCGGCATCGGGCGGCGTCGGGGGATTTGTGATGGCGCGGGCAATGCGCTATGGGGTGACCCGAGGCATTTTCTCAAATGAGGCAGGCTGCGGCACGTCGCCCACGGCTCACGCGCAGGCGGACACCAAAAGCCCACATCATCAAGGGTGCTTCGGAATCTTTGAGGTCTTTGCGGATACTATAGTCCTATGCACCATGACGGGCTTCGTTATCCTCCTTGCGGGAGAGTCGCCGCTTGACGGAATCCCCTTGACGCTTCACGCCTTCGGCATCCTTGCAGGGCCTTGGGCGGAGAGTCTTATTGCTGTTTCAGTCGTGCTGTTTGCCCTTGCAACGGTCATTTCTCAGGCAAGCTACGGACTTTCCGCTCTTGAATATCTCAGCCGCAGCAGGAGCCTGAGGCGTACATATTTATGTCTTATTCCAATGGCCTCCCTTGGAGGAGCTGTCATTTCAGCCGATGCTATGTGGCAGATAGCAGACCTTGTGGTTTCCGTAATGACCGTAGTCAACGTTTTGGCTCTATCATTTTATATAAAACGCCGAAAAAAGGCTTTAGCGTTTTAATATTTTAATAAACTAAAATATTTTTGGCAATTTGTATTGCTTTGTGCTAACTACTGTGGTATAATTTGAGGGTATTTTTTGTTCGGAAAGGAAAGACAATGACAAATATACTTTTGATCGCAACCATTGTGGTTTATATGGTATTTATGCTCACAGTCGGTGCAGTTTTCTCAAAGAAAAATAAGAGCACCGAGGATTATTATTTAGGAGGAAGAAGCCTTGGCCCCTTCGTTACGGCAATGAGCGCCGAGGCATCAGATATGTCCAGCTGGCTTCTGATGGGTCTGCCCGGAGTTGCTCTTGCAACAGGACTTGCAGATGCATTCTGGACCGCAGTTGGTCTCGCAGTAGGAACTTATCTTAACTGGCTTATTGTTGCGCGCCGCCTCAGAATCTATTCAGAGGTGAACAATTCCGCAACGATTCCCGATTTCTTCTCAAACCGCTTCAAGGATAAGAGCGGACTCCTTCTTGCTATCAGCGCAGTTGTTATCATCGTGTTCTTCGTGCCCTATACAGGCTCAGGCTTTGCGGCTATTGCCAAGCTTTTCAACTCTCTCTTTGGCGTTGATTATCACGTTGCCCTTGTGGTTGGCGCTATCGTAGTCGTGTTCTATACAGCCCTTGGCGGCTTTCTTGCAGCCTCCACAACAGACTTTGTGCAGAGCATCGTTATGACTCTTGCTCTCATCGTCGTTGTTGGATTTGGTCTTAAGACAGCAAACGGCTTTGACGCTGTTATTGCAAACGTTAAGGACCTTCCCGGCTATCTCAGCCTCACAGCTATGTACGACAGCGCAAGCGGCACGGCAACAAGCTACGGCGCGCTTAAGATCGCTTCCATGTTTGCATGGGGTCTCGGATATTTCGGTATGCCCCACGTTCTGCTTCGCTTTATGGCGATAAACGACGCAAAGAAGCTTAAGCTCTCCCGCAGAATTGCTTCCATCTGGGTAGTTATCTCCATGGCAGTTGCTATCTTCATCGGCGTTGTTGGATATACGTTCGTTCGCGTTAAAGGAATCGAGCTTGCGGATAGCGAGAGAATCATCATTGAGTTTTCAAGAGTTCTCGGAGATATCAACTGGCTTGGCGCTATCGTAGCAGGTCTTATTGTTTCAGGTATCCTTGCGGCAACAATGTCAACCGCAGACAGCCAGCTTCTTGCGGCGGCATCCAGTATGTCTGAGAATATCGTTCACCGCTTCATCGCAAAGAATATGAGCGAGAAGGCTTCTATGATCGTTGCAAGAGTAACGGTTCTTGCCATCTCCCTTATCTCCCTCGTGTTCGCGTGGAACCCCGCATCAAAGGTGTTTGATATCGTATCCTTTGCCTGGGCAGGCTTTGGCGCCGCATTCGGTCCCGTTATGCTTTGCGCTCTCTTCTGGAAGAGAACAACAAAGTGGGGCGCGTTTGCAGGTATGCTCTCCGGCGGCGTAACAGCTATAGTTTGGTGCTACGTATTAAAGCCCTTCGGCGCTAAAAACGGCATCGGCATCCTCAATATCTATGAGCTTCTCCCCGCGTTTATCGTAGGACTTTTGGCAATCATCATTGTCAGCCTTGTAACACGCAAGCCTGAAAAGGAGATCACAGACGAGTTTGACCGTGTAAACTCTCTTATGAAGGCCTAAAAAAGAATATCAAAGTCCGCCAAGCAGGCGGACTTTTCTTTTTTCGGGGTGAAGTCCCCGATGGGGAGAAATAAAAAATTATTTGTGGTAGCCTCTATAAAAAAGGAGGTGCGAAATGGCGCTTGAATATATAAAGGTGTTTTACGATTGGGAGGAGGCAACGGAGAATCTGTCCTTTGAGGAGAGGGGACGGCTTATCGTTGCAATGCTTCAATATGCAAAGGGGAAGGAGATCATCCCTATGACGGGAAACGAAAAATTCCTCTTTCCCATGTGCCGAAATCTTATAGACCGAGCTCATCATCATTATGAGGTGGTTGTGGAAACAAACAGAAAAAACGGCGCTCTGGGAGGCAGACCTAAAAAAACCGAAAAAACCCAGTCGGTTTTTGAAGAACCGGAAGAAACCGAAAATAACCGGTCGGTTTTCAGAAAACCCAACGTAACCGAAAAAAGCCAAGATAAAGATAAAGATAAAGAAAAAGAAAAAGACAAAGAAAAAGAAAAAGATAAATATAAAGAAAAAGAGAAAACAAAACAATCGAACGGCAGCTTTGATACGGACGATATGTTTGTAGCAGCCCTGCGCCGTTCTTATGGAGACGATTTTTATGCAGTAGAGAAATTTATTTAATTTATTTTTATTTTTTTTGAGTAAATTATTATATTGCCTTGAAAAAAATGTGAAAATTTGATATATTGTAAGTAACTATATGATCGGAGGATTTTATAATGCTTTTTACATCAGCTAAGGATTCGGCATATCAGATTATTTATCCCACATGTCCCACCGAATCTCTTAAATATGCAGCAGAAGAGCTGAAGGCATACATCTTCAAGATTTCCGGCGCAATGCTTCCTTATTTCCAGGATAGCCGTCATCCTCAGGAAAAAGAAATTATCGTTGGTTACACAAACCGCGGTGGCTATACTGAAGAGGAAAAGGCAGAGCTTGGAAAAGAAGGCTTCATCATCAAGACAGAAGGCGAAAAGATCTACATTCTCGGTAGTGAGGTTCGCGGCGCGCTCTACGGCGTTTATGCTTTCCTTGAAGAATACTGCGGCTGCCGCTTCTACACAAATGATTTTGAGCGCGTTCCCCGCAACACAGAGCTCCAGATCGCTGACGGCGTTTATAACAAGCAGATCCCTAAGTTTAACTACAGAAACTCCTACTGGAAGTCCGTTTCCGATATAGGCATCAGCGCTAAGCTGAAGATCAACGGCTGCCACGGCAGAGAGCGCTTCCCTGCAAAGATCGGCGGCGACGTTAACTATGCAGGCGGCTTTGAGCACACGATCGGCTGGCTCACAGAGCAGTGCAAGTACGGCGAGAGAGCTTGGGTTCAGCCCTGTCTCACAGACGAGGAGAACTATAAGAAGGTTATTAAGAACCTCCGTTGGCTCCTCAGCGAGAATCCTGATGCAACTCTCGTTTCCATCACTCAGAACGATGGCTTCATCGGCGCTTGCCAGTGTGAAAGATGTAAGGCAGTAAGCGATAAGGAAGGCAGCGATATGGGCGTTATGCTCCAGTTCGTAAACCGCGTTGCCGACGAGCTTGGCCCCGAATATCCCAACGTTATGTTCGACACCTTCGCTTACAGAACAACTCGCGTTCCCCCCAAGAACCTTCGTCCCCGTGACAACGTTATCGTTCGTCTTTGCTCCATCGAGTGCTGCTTCAGACATTCCGTTGCAGAGTGCGCGGTTGAGCCCGGACACGATGATGAGAACGATCAGAGCTTCGCAGAGAACCTGCTTGAATGGTCCAAGATCGCTCCCACACTCTACGTTTGGAACTACACAACAAACTTTACAAACTTCCCCGTTCTGTTCTTCACTCTTGAAGGTCTCAGACGTGACGTAAACTTCTTTGCTTCAAACAACGTAACAGGTCTCTTTGAGCAGGGTAACTACGCTTCTCTCAACGGTGAGTTTGGTGAATTGAAGGGCTATATCATCGCAAGACTCCTTTGGGATCCTATGATGAGCGTTGAAAAATATAAGGAGCTCATCGTTGAGTTCATCCACGATTTCTATGGCGCAGGCGCGCAGAACATTGTTGACTATCTTGAAATGGTATACGAGGGCTCAAGAGATTCCCACTACGGTATCTATTTTGACGACCCCACTCAGTACTATTTCGTTCGCGGCCTTGAGTCCGACTATGCAGGCAAGGTAGAATTCCTCCGTCGCGGTAAGGAATACTTTGATGCAGCAGAGGCAGCAGCAGAGGACGATATCACTCTTATGAACGTTCGCCGCTCCAGAATCCACCTCTTTGACTACGAGGACTTCCTCCTCCGTCAGCAGAGAGATATGGCTGATGAGGCAGACAAGGCAGCATTCACAGAGAAGATCCATGCAAACGCTGCAAAGCGCTTTGACTATATGAGAAAGTATGACGTTACACATAACATGGAGTTCCACTCCCTTGATACTCTCTCCAATCCTCCCCTTGAGCAGCACTCTCTCCTTTGGAAGTGCCCCGGCGAGGACGGCTACATCGAAGCATAATTTAATCGTTACTTAAAAAAACGGGCGAAACCGCCCGTTTTTTTGTTTGCTAAATTATCGTTTAGCGTAATTAATTACCGTAGGGCGGGGACACCGGCCCCGCCGCAAGATACGTATTATCAAACGGCGGCCCCGG
>JAZQVW010000015.1:0-3034 GCA_045632025.1 Candidatus Avispirillum sp.
TAAGGCATCTGCCTCAAGAAGGATTCTGTGCTTAACGTCTTCATCTGCGCGAACCAAGGGCTGAGAGTTTCTGAGATTTACGTTTTCAGTCTCCATCTCTCCTGCCTCTTCAAGCTCATCGTAGGTTACGTAGTCCTTAACTTCAATAGGCTCCTCTTCCACAGCGGGAGCATTATGGAGCTTTTTGCCGCTTGTAACACCAACCACAAGATAATAAAGCACCCAGGCGTGGATGGCTACGTCAAGAAGCCCTGAAACATCGCCTGCTGAAAAATACATCAGACCCATTGCCGCAGTATCAAGAACGAACATAACGAGAGCGGCTATCATCCAACCGTAGTGGCGCTTGCTCATTACCCAGCAAAGCAGGTATATAAGAATTATTGCCGCCGCAAAGCAGGTTGCCACAATAACCATGACCTCGATCTGCGTTGCCATTCCGAGGATCACCGCAAGATAGGGTACTGTTGCCGAAAACAGCATCATTGACTCAGAGCCTGAGAAAAGCAAGCCGATATTGACCGCAGTCAAAATGATCATAAGCAGAAGATTTGCTCTTGCGCTCTGGAATTTGACCTTTACGGGATCGGGCTGAGTTACCTTAGTGTTATTCATACGATAACCTCCTTGTGTAGTATGGTTATATTGTATCAAAACCTCAACTATTTGTCAAATTATGCTAAATTATCGTTTGGCGTCCAAGCCTCCCCTATTTTAGGGGAGGTGGATTGCCGAAGGCAAGACGGAAGGGTAGAAAAATGATTTATTACCTTCAAAAACTACCCTTCAGTCTCACTGCGTTCGACAGCTCCCCTAAGATAGGGGAGCCTCAGTAACACAAATTATCGTTTAGCATTCTTAGCCTTCTCCTGCGGGAGAAGGGGGACCACGAAGTGGTGGATGAGGAGTTATTAGATTTAACGCTTTTTACACCTCATCCGACTTCGCTTACGCTCAGCCACCTTCCCCCACTGGGGAAGGCTTGCTACGCTAAATTATCGTTTAACGGATTAACTCCGTAGGGACCGACGTCACAGGTAAACCTTGCGGTCCGCAAACGAAAGGTTTGAATTAGTTAAAATTGATAATCAAAACCTATCAAGTGTTATAATTCAGATTTGTTTGTTTTCGGACTGCAAGGTTTACCTGTGACGTCGGTCCCTACAAATATCAAATATCGTTTCGCCGCTAAATTATCATTTAACGTAATAATACAAAAGCCCGCACCGAAAGGTGCAGGCTTTCTTTTTATTTACTAAGCTTTTCGTGAATTGCCTTTGCCGCTGTTTTTCCTGCGCCCATCGCAAGAATAACTGTAGCCGCGCCTGTTACAACGTCGCCGCCTGCATAAACACCCTCGCGGGAGGTAAGTCCTGTTTCCTCTTCAACGATGATTCCGCCGCGGCGGTTAACGTCGAGACCGTCAGTTGTGTCCTTAATAAGAGGATTGGGGCTTGTTCCGATAGACATGATAACGCAGTCAACGGGCAGAACAAATTCGCTTCCTTCTTTTACGACAGGACTTCTTCTGCCGCTGGCATCGGGCTCGCCAAGCTCCATCTCAACACATTCCATTCCGCAAACAAAGCCGTTCTGAGGATTTCTCTTGTCGTTTTCGTCCATATATCCGAGGATCTTTGTGGGATTGGTCAGCAGCTTGAACTGGATACCCTCTTCCATTGCGTGCTCAACCTCCTCGTGTCTCGCAGGGAGCTCCTCGAGAGAGCGTCGATACACGATATAAACGTTTTCCGCACCAAGGCGGAGAGCTGTTCTTGCGGCGTCCATAGCAACGTTTCCGCCGCCAACCACTGCAACGTTCTTTGCCTTCATAATAGGTGTTGCGCTATCCTCGCGGTAAGCCTTCATAAGGTTGCTTCTTGTGAGGAATTCGTTTGCAGAATAAACACCCTTAAGGCTCTCGCCGGGGATTCCCATAAAGCGGGGCAGACCTGCACCGCTTCCAACGAACACAGCCTCATAGCCTTCCTCAAAGAGCTCGTCAATCGTAAGAGTTTTACCGATGATCATATTTGTTTTTATCTCAACACCAAGAGCCTTGAGTGTTTCAACCTCTCGTGCAACGATAGCCTTGGGAAGACGGAATTCGGGAATTCCGTATACAAGAACGCCGCCTGCTGTGTGGAGCGCTTCAAATACAGTTACGCTATAGCCAAGCTTTGCAAGGTCACCTGCGCAGGTAAGGCCTGAGGGGCCGCTACCAACAACTGCAACCTTGTGCCCGTTCGCCTCGGGGCGAGTGGGAGAAGTTGTGCAGAATGTATTATGCCAATCGGCAACGAATCTCTCAAGACGGCCGATGCCAACGGGCTCGCCCTTGATTCCTCTTACGCACTTGGATTCGCACTGAGATTCCTGGGGGCAAACTCTTCCGCAAACTGCGGGAAGAGAGGAGGACTGGCTGATTATCTGATAAGCCGCCTCAAAATCGCCTTCCTTTACCTTTTCGATAAACTGGGGAATGTGAATTTTAACGGGACATCCCTCAACGCAGAGGGGCTTTTTACAATTAAGACAACGGGCCGCCTCATCAAGGGCAGTTGCCTCGTCGTATCCTGTGGCTACCTCTTCAAAACAGCGAGCACGCTCAGCCGCATCAAGGGTGGGCATAGGATTTTTTATATTACTCATATTTGCCATAGTGATTCTCCATTAGCTCTGTCTGAACAGATTACAAGCCTTTTCTCTTTCAGCGGCTTCGTGCTGATGATACATAGAGCCACGCTCCATAGCCTCGTCGAAATCTACAAGATATCCGTCAAACTCAGGTCCGTCAACGCAGGCGAACTTTGTTTTTCCGCCAACTGTAAGACGGCATCCTCCGCACATTCCCGTGCCGTCGATCATAATGGGATTCATAGACACAACTGTGGGAATATTATAGGGACGGGCTGTTTCAACAACGAATTTCATCATTACAAGGGGACCGATAGCGATAATTCTGTCATATTTCTCACCGGACTCAATAAGAGCCTTAAGAGGTGTTGTTACAACGCCCTGCTCCCCGTAGGAG
>JAZQVW010000016.1:0-3689 GCA_045632025.1 Candidatus Avispirillum sp.
GTTTCAGCCTTATCTCCATCCATCTCAACAAACAGGCGGATATTCTTTTTGAAATCCCCGCTTTTTTTATAAGCAATAAATTCTTCAACTACGGAAAGTGACTTTGTCTCATCGGGGCAAATAACGTTATATCGCGTTGTCTCATTCAGCTGTCGGCCGCAAAGCATCTTTTTGGTGAAGCCCTTGCGCAAAACAACGTAGCCTCGGCTCATAAGTGCCTTGGTAGCGTCCTTGGTGATGCTATCGTCCAGAAGCAGAACTGCTCGCTTTTCCTTTGCATATGAAAGCGCTTTTTGGCTGTTGCCTATAACCATATCGCAGCTATCGCTCTTGAGCACCTTAGTAAGGCGCAGATGATTTGCAATAGAATTTCTGAATGCCTCAAGCGTTGTGCTGATGGTTGTGAGCAAAGCAATCACGATACCGAGAACGTATGCCACGGAAAAGGCAGGCATACTGTCAGCAAACTGAGAAACGGCCGCGAAGCTGGGGCTTCCTACGAACATTGCAAGGGAGGATTTGAAGCATTCGTAAAGCTTGAACATATAATTCATTTCCTCGCCAAGCGCAAAGATCCTATAAAAATAAGGGACAAGATGCAATACAAAGCTAAGCACAAACACCGCTCCGATGAACAAAGCTGTTTCGTTTAGCTTTCTTTTTTGACATATGCCAATAACGAAGCCCAGCAGCAGCAGAGCCTCAAATATTAAAATCACAATGCTGATTGCGTTCCACATATAAATTCTCCCGAAAGTATATTTCTATCAAGGCTTGATCTCGGCCGCAATAACCACAAGTCTGTCATCGTTTTTCGGGCCGTAGCAGGTTGAAAGAGTCAGTATCTGCTCGCCGTACTGAGGAGTGATGCCTGTATCGTAAAGGGATCTTCCCTTTATATCGGAAATAAGCGCATCAAAGTCTGCCTCGTCGTCTGCATTGGTAAAGGAATACCACTGATCGGTGCTCTTAAGGCAAACTGCTGCAAACACCTCGTAGCATTTAAGGCCCTCTGCCGTTTCAAACTCAACTATGGGATTCTCATTGCGATATTCGGACTTGAGGTAACCCTCAATATCGGAAAACATAGTTCCGTTTTTCATATTGTGGCCGTAGATAATAAGATGGTCGAAATCAAGTCCGCCGTTATCGTTAAGAAAGGGGGTGCCGGAAATGCTGTAAGAGCCTGAAAAGCTCTTTCTCAGATATTTCTGAGGAGTTTCGGGCGCGAACATAACGGGATAATCAACCGTTGTGTTCTCAATGCATATCCAGCCTATGCAATCGGGGTTCTGCTGAAAAACGGGCTCAAGATTGCGCTTGAAAATGGGAGCGGGCTCGCCTATCTCCTCGCCATCCTCATTGGTTTCAGCATCGCTGTCAGATTCATCCGAGCCGCCTGAAGGCTTCCCGCTATGGTCTGAGTCCTCCTCGATCTTAATAAGCTGCGCAAGCTGATCAAACTCGGCGATCTCCTTTTTTGATCTGATCGTTTCGCGAACTATCATGGCCCCCGAAAAAACCATAACGCAAAAAAGAAGCACCGTTATAATCTTCATAAATTTTCTTGACATATAATCTCCATTTAAGCTCCGCGGATATTCTCACGACGGACTTATTAAAGAAGCGGCGGCGGATATCCGCCACCGCCCGTTTCAATTAATTATCGGATTTAAGGGTAAGCTTTCCGGATGCATCCACCTCAACGTCCGTCCAGCTGTCTTCAACAGCAGATTCGGGAGCCGCCTGAATTGCCTCAGCAATAAATTCAACCACCTGATAATAGTCGAATCGAACGCCGCCCTCTTCCTTGAAGGTTGTGTTTAAGATAATACTGGATCCCTTTTTAAACAGATCAGCGGTTTTGTGTCCTGAGGAAATCTTTTCCTTGTAATAGTAAATGTTGTCTCCTCCGGCGATCCAATCGCCGCTGATAATGCTCGGAATATCAATATCGAATTTGCTGTCAAACTCTCGGCCAACCACGTTGCCCTTAGTGTCCTGCCAATAGGTTACAGCAACGATTCGGATATATGCGTCGTAGGTGCTTGTATTTTCCACAGTCACGCCGGTTTTTTTATTATCAGCAAACTCCTCATGAACCTTGCAGGAAGCCTGCGCAGGAGTTAACGTATTGTTAAGCTGCTTGTTAGCCTGATACAGATGTGCATACACCACGATCACAGCGGCAGAAGCAACTACCAAAAGAGAGGCGATTATTGCAATAAGCTTTCTTTTGTTTTTCATAAGCTTTAACCTCCTCCGTAGATGTTCTTCTTGGGCTCGCTATATCCGTTCAACCAATCCTCTGTGCTTGGCGCCTGGCTGAAATTGAACTCTATAGGCTCTTCCGCTTTGTTTGTATGCGTACGCTGCTGAGTGCTGTCGGATTCATTCGTATAGGGATGCCTCCAGCTCCATTCATCTATTTCCGTTACCCTATAGGTTCCCTGCACTACCTCAAGAATGGAAACTGAGCCGTTTCCTTCTTTATCACAAACAATAGTAACGTACATTGTGTCGATAACGTTGTTGCTGTCAGCAGACTCCATACGCTCAACCTTATAAAGGAAGGTCTGATTAGGAGCCGCATTAGTTCTGTTGATATCAATTGAGAAGGTTTCAAACTTCGCGTAGAAATGAACCTCATCCGCATTGATGATGTTAGCATTAGGTCTGAAGGTTCCGTTCGCTTCAACAACGCCGTCCGCCTCTGTTACACGCTGTGTGCACTCGGGGTCCTTATACCAATAGATATAGCTTGCGCCGGCGCCGGGGTGAACAGATACGCCAACAGACTTGCCGCTATAATACTTAAGCTCCTCAACGGGAGTGTCCTCATAGCCTTCAACGTTGGTTCTCTTGATCTTACCGTTACCAACAGCGTGATAATAGATCTTGGTCATCTTTTCCTCGTAGGTGTTAACTACGGATACGTCCGCGATCTTAACGCTGACAGTTTGGCCTTTATGCTGAACGTCACCCAGGAAGATCTCAGAAGAAAGCAACTGACCATCCAGATTGTTGGTATAGCTCTTATCGTCATAGGAGACCAATACAGGATTTTCCTCAAGAGTATCACCCATATAGTATCTTAATACGCTGAATTTTACTGACGTCAGAACCAGACCCTCAAGCTCCATGGGACGAACCTCTTCAACCACGTAGGTTGCGCCAAGAGGCGGGTTGTTACCAAGAGCAACAAACGACTTCAGATTACCCGCGGGGTCTCTCCTGGTAATCAACGCAGTTTTTTCTTCAGGGATAAAGGATGTATTAGTCGTTGTAGTGGTAGACAGTTTGAACGTTGCCTCATATCCCCCTGTTTCACTTGCAACAAGCTTTTCAAGGAGAGTGAGCTTCTGCTCCTCTGTCATACCCTCTATTTTGTCGCCGTTCTCATCTACGCCCTGTGTGGGAAGAACCAATTCCTTCTTCACCGCAATAACCGTATCTCTGAAGTATACCTGCATTACGATATCGTAATCAGCGTATTTATCTGTATGCTGAATACCGTTCTCATAAACATGGATCGTGGGCACCTTGGCATCAGTTGAACTTCCGGGATATTTTTCAATATAAAGAGATGCCGTATCCGAATAACGGATATCATAGGGATAGGTCTGATTATTGATCAGGATCTTATACAGATAGTCGTTTTCCTCTTTTTCAAAATGAGCGAAATTAAG
>JAZQVW010000017.1:0-5291 GCA_045632025.1 Candidatus Avispirillum sp.
GAAACGATGAAGTCCTCAAGGTCCATAATGTTGCTGCCTGCGCCGAGAGGAGCAATTCCGGACCAAAGGTTGAAGCCAAGCACGCAGGGAACGCAGAGAACGCACATTGCGGCAAGGTTGATAAGAACGGACTTCTTTCTGGACCAGCCGAGAACGTCCATTGCATAAGCTACGATATTTTCAAAAACTGTGATAATAGTTGTAAGCGCCGCGCAGGAGAGGAAGAGGAAGAAGATAGTGCCCCAGATTCTGCCGCCTGCCATATTAGCGAAAACGTTGGGCAGAGTTTTGAAAATGAGGGAGGGGCCTGCATCCTGAGGAACGTTATATGCAAAGCAAGCAGGGATAACGATAAAGCCTGCAAGAAGCGCAACCATTGTATCAATAATACAGATGAAAACGGATTCGCCTGTGATGCTTCTCTTCTTATCAAGGTAGCTTCCGAAGATAGCCATTGCGCCGATACCAAGGCTAAGTGTGAAGAAGGCCTGATTCATTGCGCCAACGAGAATATTGCCAAAGCCGACTGTTTTGATCTGGCTGAAGTTGGGAACAAGATAGAACTTAACGCCCTCAATTGCGCCGTCAAGCGTTACAACGCGAACAGCGAGAATTGCCATAAGCGCGAGGAGGCAGATCATCATATATTTTGTAACTCTTTCAACGCCGTTTTTCATACCGATAAGGCAAACAGCGAATGAAACGACGATAACAATAAGTGTCCAGAGCATCATTGTTGCGGGGTCGCCCATAAGGGAGCCGAAGGTTGCATCGATCGCATCCTTGGAAGCGTCAACAAAAGCGCCTGTTGCAGTTTTATATGCATAATAAAGAAGCCAACCGCCAACAGCTGTGTAGAACATCATAAGGAGGTAGCAGCCAAGCACGCCGATGATGCCGAGCTGATTCCATTTTCCGCCCTTCGCCTGAAGAACGTTGAAGCTCTGAGCCACGCTTTTCTGGCTTCCGCGGCCAACAGCAAATTCGCTGACCATAATGGGAAGGCCGAGAACGAGAAGGCAGAGAAGATAAACGAGAATAAAGATCGCGCCGCCATACTGACCGCACATATAGGGGAATTTCCAAACGTTGCCAAGACCGACCGCGCATCCTGCAGAAACGAGGATAAAGCCGAGTCTTGAGCCAAATCTTGCACGATTCATTTAAGTTTTCCTTTCGAGAGCAAAATAAGCACTGTTTGTGCAAACATAGTTATTCTATCACATTTTAAGGATTTTTCAACATCATTTTGCAAAATTTACAAAATCCGGAGTATTTTTCGGCATTTTTTTGCAGTAGGAGAGAAAAAACGAAATAGACTAAGCCCCCATTTGCTTGACAATTATTTAGCCGTATTATAAAATAATCTTATAGTTTTTTTAATGGAGTATAGGTTATGAAGAAATTTTTGCGCTGCCTTTCGGGATTGCTTGTTTTGGTTATTTCACTGTTTGAAATAGGCGAAGCAAGAAGATTTATAGGCCTTGTTGCAGAAGGCAATTCAGAATATCTCAGCGATATGGTGATCAAGTGCCTTTACGTGCTTGCCATAATTGCGGCAGGTGTTCTTATAATGGCAGATAAGAAAAAGGCGGCGGCTCTTTTGCTGACCTTTGCAGGCGGTGTCACCTTGTATAACGCCTTTGCCTACGTTTTGCGTATTATCGGAAACGAAATGATATTCGGTCTTGTGCTTGGAAACGTTATAGATATGATAGAGCTTGTTCTTTTTGCGGCTCCCATGGCTGTTCTGATGCTCTCTCATAAAAAGGTTGATAATAAGATCAGCCGCGGAGGCTTTGCCTGTGTTATTGCAGCGTTTGCGCTGGGAATCGGCGGCAGAATAGTAACCTTTGTAAGCTGGGGAAAAAGCTTCATTCTTGATCTCCCTCTCTTTTTTGAAGCATACGGAATAGCTATCCTTTATACGCTGGTAGCCTTCGGCGCGGCGGCTTGTTACGTATGGCATCTTGCTCCCGAAAAAAGAAAAAATCGTAAATAAATTTTTAATTTCTCTTTTACTTAAAGAGGAATTGTGATATAATAGATATGTTGGTTTTATCGAAGAAAGGAAGTGTCCATTTGCTATTATGAAAAAAGTTGGATTCGATAATGAAAAATATCTTGCAATGCAGTCCGAGCATATTCGCCGTCGTATTGCGCAGTTCGGAGGCAAGCTTTATCTCGAATTCGGCGGAAAGCTTTTTGACGATTTCCATGCTTCAAGAGTTCTTCCCGGCTTTGAGCCCGATAGTAAGATCCGTATGCTGCAGCAGCTTGGTGACGACGTTGAGGTCGTTATCACCATCAATGCCGCAGATATTGAAACAAATAAAATGAGAGGCGACCTTGGCATCACCTATGACGAGGACGTTCTCCGCCTTATAGATACGTTCCGCGAGCTTGGTCTCTTTGTGGGAAGCGTTGTTCTCACAAGATATAACGGACAGGCGGCGGCTGATGCCTTTTATAACAGACTGAAGGAGCTCGGCATCCGTTGCTA
Source organism: Candidatus Avispirillum sp. (assembly GCA_045632025.1). Taxonomy (GTDB): domain Bacteria; phylum Bacillota; class Clostridia; order Oscillospirales; family CAG-272; genus Avispirillum. The sequence continues at coordinate 2,504 of JAZQVW010000017.1, forward strand.
TCGCCACTATCCTATCGCAGGCTATCCCTCCGACGTTCAGCATATCGTAAGCAACGAGGGACTCGGACAGAACGATTATATTGAAACGACCCGCTCTCTTATCGTTGTAACAGCACCCGGCCCCGGAAGCGGCAAGATGGCAACCTGCCTCAGCCAGCTTTTCCACGATTATAAGAGAGGCATCACCTCAGGATACGCTAAGTTTGAAACGTTCCCTATCTGGAACCTTCCCCTTAAGCATCCTGTAAACCTTGCTTACGAGGCGGCAACAGCTGACCTTAACGATATGAATATGATCGACCCCTATCATCTTGAGGCTTACGGCGAGGTAACTGTAAACTATAACAGAGACGTGGAGATATTCCCCGTTCTCAATGCTATCTTCCAGAAGATCCAGGGCTCCTCACCCTATAAATCTCCCACAGATATGGGCGTCAATATGGTCGGCAACTGTATCGTTGACGACGACGTTTGCCGCGAGGCCTCCAGAATGGAGATCCTCCGCCGCTATTTCACAGCTTGTATCAATAGAATCAAGGGCAATGGCGATGAAAACGCTATTCAGAAGATCCAGCTTCTTATGAATCAGTCCGAGATCGAGCCCGATGATTGCCCCATCGTTTCCGCGGCCCTTGAAAAGGCCAAGGCAACAGGCGCGCCTGCAGGCGCAATGATGCTTCCTGACGGAAGGATCGTAACAGGTAAGACCTCAAGCACTTTGGGAGCAGCATCCGCGCTTCTTCTCAATGCGCTTAAGATCCTCGGAGATATTGACGATGGCCTTGAGCTTATCTCCTCCGACGTTCTCACTCCTATTTGCGGATTGAAAACTCAGTATCTCCAGCATAGAAACCCCCGACTCCATACAGACGAGGTGCTTCTTGCGCTGACGATCTCCGCGCTCAGCGACCCTGTTTCAAACGTTGCCAAGGAGCAGCTTTCCAAGCTTCAGGGCAGTGATGCTCATTTCTCCGTTATTATCAGCGACGAGGACGAAAAGATCCTCCGCCGCCTTGGTATCAACGTCAGCTGCGAGCCTCAGTACGAAACAAAGAGACTTTATCATAAATAAAAAAACGAGCGAAAGCTCGTTTTTTTATTTGTCAAACAATATTTTGTTTCGGTAGGGGACGGCGCCTATGACGTCCCGATGCTAATACTATCAAACTTTTTATAACTGGCGTTCGAAGAACGCCCCTATGAGACAGCTATGAACGTTCATCACCCGTAGGGGCGACCTGCGGTCGCCCGTTCTAAAGGTAAACATATTTAAAATATAATGTTTTCGGTACATCGAGGGCGCCGTACCCTACCGACGTATTTTGATATTAAACCTCATATCTTCTCTTATAAACGTGGCGAAGATATCCTGCGGGGGCGCCTTCCGCGATGCCCTCCTTGGGGTCGTCGTAAATAATAGTTATCTCGCCGGGCGCGCTTTCAAAGGCGCTGTTGTAGCCGGACGGGCTCTTGTCCCATTTGCCGTCGCATTCCTCAACGATAAAGGGCTCGGTCCAGGTAACGCCCTCGTCCTCGGAGAACATAAGGAAGGTGTGGATGTGTCCCGAAACAAGCACCAGTCTGCCGTCAGACATTCTGAAAAGCTTGGGAAGAACGCCCCAGGAGTTTATCTCATAGGGATCTCCCCAGGTCTTGCCGTTGTCGTATGAATGGGAAGCGTAGAGAGGGGAATAAACCTCGTGGCCGCCTGTTCTGAGAACTGCAACTATGTGGCCGCCGCCGAAGGCAAAGATATCCGTTTCGCAGTAGCCCTCCGCGTTGATGTCAGCGATGGGATGGGTCTGCACGTCGGCAATGGTTGAAAGATAGGAGAAGGTCTTGCCTCCGTCGTGGGAAACGATGCACCAGGTGCTGTAAAGATAGAAATTGTAGCCCTGATCAACAAAATAGGGGCAGAGCGTGGTGTCGGTAGTGCGTTGACCGTACATAGTTACAACGATGTCGCCGTTGTCAAGCTCAACACAGCCCTGAGCAACCGTGCCCGAATGGCAGTTGTTGGAGTCGCCGTAGCCGAAGGTCAAGTCGGGGATGTCCACAATGGCAAAGGAAACGTCGATTCGTCCGTCAAGAATATCGTCAAAGGTCTTGGCGCGCATAATTTTCAAAACGAAGGGAACAACCTCCTGTCGCTTGTCAAAAAACGCTCTGTGGCCAATGTTGTTGCTGCCAAATGAAATGAATGTGCCATCACGCAGCTGAGTGAAGCCGTAGGTTGTGGGATAATTGATACCCTTTCTTATTTCAAAGGATGCGCCGCAATCGCGAGAGATCATCATAAAGGGATCGGGACCGCTTGCAGTTACAAGAACGTCGCCCTGACGGGTAACGGTTGAAGCGGAGGCGTAATGACCAACGTTGATATGCTGATGGTCTATAAGCTTAGGAGTTTTCATAGAAATCTCTCCTTTCGAATGTATACCTAATTTTAGCATATTTTGAAAAGATACGCAAGGGGCAAGACAAGAGGATGATAGAGGTGTCTGCCGTAAAAGCCCATATATCTCGTAATAAATACCAAAAGAGAGAGTGGAATCGTTGGATTTTTTAAGATAAATAATAAAATTAAAAAATATAAAAATTAGTGTTGACAAACGGAAAATGATTTGCTATAATAGCTGAGCGTGATAAACGCTGGTGTAGCTCAGTTGGTAGAGCAGCTGATTTGTAATCAGCAGGTCGGGGGTTCGAGTCCGTCCACCAGCTCCAAGGGATTCCTGGAAACGGGAATCCCAACTTAATAAGGGGGAATTCCCGAGCGGCCAAAGGG
>JAZQVW010000018.1:0-5693 GCA_045632025.1 Candidatus Avispirillum sp.
CCAGACAGCTGCTAACGAAAACGACGTTATCTACGTTCCCACAGACAACGCGGTTGCTGACAACACAGGTATCATCGACAACATCTGCCGTCCTCTCGGCAAGCCCGTTATCGCAGGCGAAGAGGGCATCTGCAAGGTTGCAGGCGTTGCAACACTTTCCATCAGCTACTACGACCTCGGTAAGACAACAGGCGAAATGGCAGCTAAGATCCTCCGTGGCGAGGCTGATATCGCTGATATGAAGATCGAGTACACAGACGTTACAAAGAAGTATAACGCTGATATCTGCGAAGCTCTCGGCATCACTCCCGTTGAAGGATACGATGCTATCGCCGCTGAATAAGCAGAAAATTGTAAAAAAGACTTAAGAAAATCGGGTGAGCACCTTTTATTCTCACCCGATTTTTGCTATAATATCCCTAAACTTTATATCGCCACCCTTTTAAGGAAAGGAATATGCTATGAGAACAGCTATAAGATATTTTTCTTTATTTCTCGCATTGGCAACCGTTTTTGCACTTTCATCCTGCGGCACAGAGCGCGCTCAGTATGAAATAGGAATCTGCCAGCTGGTTGAGCATTCCGCTCACGACAAGGCAACGGAGGGCTTTATTGCAGCCCTTAATGAAGAGCTTGGTGAGGAAAACATCCACTACGATATCCAGAGCGCCCAGAACGATATCGGCACCTGCTCCTCCATCATCAACCAGTTCGTTTCAAACGAGGTGGATCTGATCCTCGCAAATGCAACGGCAGTTTTGCAGACAGCGGCTTCCGCAACAAGCGAGATACCCATCCTCGGCACCTCCGTTACGGAATACGGCGTTGCCCTCTCAATTAACGACTTTAACGGCACCGTTGGCACAAACGTTTCGGGAACAAGCGACCTTGCTCCTCTCAGCGAGCAGGCGAAGATGATCCTTGAATGGGTTCCCGAGGCTAAAAACGTTGCCCTCCTCTATTGCTCCGCTGAGGCAAACTCACAGTATCAGGTGAGCGTTGTTTGCGAGGAGCTTGAAAAAATGAACGTCAAGGCAAAGCTTTATCCCTTCGCCGATTCAAACGACCTTGCGGCTGTTTGCCAGGCGGCGGCTGAGGAAAACGACGCCGTTTACGTTCCCACAGACAACACCGTTGCAAGCAACGCAGGTATTATAGACAATATCTGCCGCCCCTTAAAGAAGCCCGTTATCGCAGGCGAGGAGGGAATCGAATGCGGCGTTGCCTCTCTTTCCATCAGCTATTACGATATGGGCTATGCAACGGGCAAGATGGCGGCCAAGATCCTTCGCGGCGAGGCCGATATCTCCGAAATGCCTATCGAATATGCAACTGCAACAAAGAAATATAACAAGGCCCTTGCCGACGAGCTCGGACTCACCGCTCCCGACGGCTACGAGCCTGTAAACTAAAAGATCCACTCGCAAAAAGAAAGGACTAAATCTCTAAAATGGAAATACTCTCTGCACTTGCCAAGATCCCCGGCGCGCTTCCCGGCGCCTGCGCTCAGGGCCTTATCTGGGGTATCATGGCTATCGGTCTTTATATGACCTACCGAATCCTTGACGTTTCCGACCTTACGGTCGACGGCTCCTTCGCCACAGGCGGCGCCGTTTGTATCATGCTTATGCTCAGCGGCTGGAACGTCTGGCTCGCTCTTCTTATGGCGTTTATCGCAGGTATGCTCTGCGGCCTCGTTACAGGCTTTCTGCACACCTCCCTCGGTATTCCCGCCATCCTCTCAGGTATTCTCACTCAGCTTGCCCTTTATTCCATCAACCTGAAGATAATAGGCAAATCAAACCAGTCCATCAACGTTGATAAATACGATCTGCTGGTTTCCCTCCGCTGGGTAAAAAAGCTTGCGCTTAACAACCCCCTTCTGACTGTTGCTATCATCACAGCAGTTCTCGTTGCCATCTTCTATTGGTTCTTCGGAACTGAAATGGGATGCAGTATCCGAGCTACAGGCTCCAACCTTGCAATGAGCCGCGCTCTCGGCATCAACACAGACAGAAACAAGGTTCTCGGTATTATGATCGCTAACGCCCTCGTTGCAACAAGCGGCGCGCTCCTGGCTCAGTATCAGGGCTTCGCTGACGTTAATATGGGCCGCGGCGCCATCGTTATCGGTCTTGCCTCGGTTATTATCGGCGAGGCTGTTTTCGGAAAAATATTCAAAAACTTCGCGCTCCGTCTCGTTTCAGTTTCTCTCGGAGCCGTTATCTACTACATAGTCGTTCAGGTGGTTATCACCATCGGTCTTGATGCAAATCTGCTCAAGCTGCTCTCCGCTGCTGTTGTTGCGGTGTTCCTTGCAGTTCCTCATCTGAAGAGCAAATATTTCGCTAAGCCCGTTATGATCCCCGAGGAAGAGGAGGCAGGAGAAAATGCTTGATATCAGCAAGGTTTATAAAACCTTTAACGTTGGCACGGTTAATGAAAAGAGAGTTCTCAGAAATCTTAACCTCCATTTGAATAAGGGCGATTTCGTTACCGTTATCGGCGGTAACGGCGCAGGTAAATCCACTATGCTTAATATGGTGGCAGGCGTTTATCCCGTTGACAGCGGCGCTATCACCATCGACGGCGTCGACGTTACTAAGCTCCCCGAGCATAAAAGAGCTCAGTTCATCGGCCGAGTTTTTCAGGACCCTATGACGGGTACCGCCGCTACTATGCAGATCGAGGAAAATCTCGCTCTCGCCGCTCGCCGCGGTCAGAGCCGCGGTCTTAAAACAGGTATCTCCAAGGCTGAACGCGAAAGCTATCGCGAGCTTTTAAAAACTCTTGATCTCGGTCTCGAGGACAGACTCACCTCTAAGGTCGGTCTCCTCTCAGGCGGTCAGCGCCAGGCACTCACTCTGCTTATGGCTACTATGAACAACCCTAAGCTCCTTCTCCTTGACGAGCATACAGCCGCTCTTGACCCTAAAACTGCTCTTAAGGTTCTTACCCTCTCCGCTAAGATCGTTGAGGAAAATAACCTCACTACTCTTATGATCACTCATAATATGAACGATGCTATCAAATACGGTAACCGCCTCATTATGATGAGCAACGGACGCATCGTTTTCGACGTCAGCGGCGAGGAAAAGAAAAAACTCACTAAGGCTGACCTCCTGGAAAAATTCAAGATCTCCGCAGGCGAAGAACTTGCCAGCGACAGAGTGCTTCTCTCTGAATGATAAATAATACCCCCTTAACTCAGTAAAGTTAATCTGTAAGGATATTCCGGGGGAAACTTTTTGAGGAAAAGTTCTCCCCCAGACCCCCTTCAAAACCTTTTCGCAGAAAATCCCCGTCCATCCCCACAAAAGTGGGGTGGGACGGGGATCTTTTACAAAGAGGTTTGGGGGAGGGTTCGGGAGGAGACCTTTCCTTAAAAGGTCCCTCCTGAGTATCCTTATAAACTAATTTTTGCTAAGCTGAGGGGGTATTATTTATCACTCAAAGCGGAGTACTCACAAATGAGACGGGTGTGAGCGGAGCGGAATTTAAGGGGATCAAATTCAACGTCCGTGAAGGAGCGGAAGCAGGATTCGCAGATTTCGTCTGCAAGGGGTTTGTTGTGCAGGGCAAGCACGCGAAGCATTTCATAGTCCTCCGCCGCCTCGCGATGCATTTCAAAGCGAGCGGACATATAAGGCTCACCGTCACCGGGATAGATAAGCTTGTCGTCACCGGGAGGAAGCACGCTTCGGCTGCCCGCATTAACGTGACCGGGACAGCTTGCCTCGTAGGGATTAAGCTCATCCTGATAGTTGTTTACCGCCCAATGGAGATAACCCGAAAGCTCATACTTGTAGTTTGCCCAGTAAAGATACCTCGTTGCAAGAAGAGGAATATCCATAAAACGGTTTATGTAGCCGTCAACTCGGGGGAAGAGACAAACGTAGTGCCAGACCTCGTCTCCATCCTCCTTGAAGGTCTCAAATATCCCGCGGTTCTTTTCAAACTCGTCCGCGCGGGGCACCCAGATGTCGATCGCTCCGTAAACGGGCACGTAGGACACCGCATCGTATATCTTGATTTCGGGAAGATAACGCCTAACCATGCAGGCAATAGCTCTGTAGGTCAGCGCGTTGAAGCGGTTGGGCTCGTCCGCAATACCGATGCAGAAAAGATCGTTCTCAAGCCAGCCGTTCTCACGAAGATTCTCGCGGAGAGCGGGCAGGTATTTTCTCAGATAATCATACGCCTCGTAGGAAAGACCGTCCATTCCGCGAATGATTATCTCGGGGGCATCCCAAGCGCGGCGGAATCCGATACCGTTAATGTGAAAGCCGTTGAACCCAAGCTCAAGCAGCTGACGCACGCGGCGATTAAAGCCTCTGAAATCAAAATGCCATTCCCCGTCCTTTTTCCACGTCCAAACGGGATCAAGAAAATATCTGTTCTGATGCATCTTGCGAAGCATCCTCAGATATTTCTCATCCATCTCGGCAAATTCTTCACTGCGAGGCTCAAGAGAATGCCATTTCATAACCTCGCTTGGGCAATAGCCCATAGCTATTTTAAGAGTTTCAGACGGGAGCGGCGCCATCGCCTTTACCGAAACGGGGATCTTCACCTCGCCCTCGTCGTCCGCCAAAATAAGAGCCGACGAAAGGTCACTATCCCCCATTTTGTACGCAATATAAATGGAGGTCACAGTGTGCTTTTTCTCTATTTTTCCGCCGTAGGGCTTGAGGCAATCGTACACCAAAAAGGGCGCCACTCTCTCGGGAAAATGAGGCATAAATCCGTTTTCGAAATTGGGGTTGTCCTCAACGGGAATGGCAACCTCCTCATATATGTCAGCACCGTCAAGGGATACCCTCAGCGCGCCTGCAAATCCCTTCACAACGACCCTGAAGGTTGCATAGCTGCCACGGTTTGCATATCCCTTATAGCAATCTGCCGCAGAGGCATAATCCCACCTGTCGGGATAAGCCCATTCCGAGCTGTCAATAACTTTAAATTCCATAACGTCTCCGTTCAATTCTGATAAAGCTATTTTACCACAACCGCCCGACTTCTGCAACCCCAATCAAGCCCGTGCAAGCTCCCCCTCGCCAAAAAGAAGCTCTCCGATCGCTTCAATATCCCGAACGGCAAGGCTTTTCATCGTATCCGCGCTGAAGCTGTAGCCGGGAGAGTCAAGCTCTGCCGAAAGCGCCTCCGAATCAAAGGAGAAAGCATCGTGGGCCTTTATGCCCGCGGCGTAAGAAAGCACGTTGTCCACCTTCGGATCATAGGAAAGAGCCACAAGCGGAATGCCCGCCGAAGCCGCCGCCAAAAGGAAATGAAGGCGCATTCCGATGGCAAATTCCGCATTTTTCTGCAGACCCAGAAGTATCCTTGCATCGGGCGGAGTTACCACGTAGCCTCCCGTTATGTCAGCCATTGCCGCCGACAAGGCAAAATCACAGCTATCCTGCATTGAAACGAAAACGGGTGTTTTACCCTTTATCACAAAGGGCAGAAGCAGATGAAGCAGAGCATCCTCGTTTATCTGCCTGCTTCCCCTGCATCGGCGCACGGAGACTGTGAAATAGCTTTCCTCGCGGATGCCCCGCTCAAGGAGAAAACGGCTGACCTCGCTTTTCTCCGCCGCCTCCGTCAGAAAAAACGGGTCTGCCGAAAGCTCTGCGGCAACCTCCATTTTTGAAAGCGCACCGTGGGAAATATTGTCCCTGACGCTTATCTTG
>JAZQVW010000019.1:0-9976 GCA_045632025.1 Candidatus Avispirillum sp.
GGGGAGCTGTCGAACGCAGTGAGACTGAAGGGTAGTTTTGAAGGTGATCAATCATTTTTCTACCCTTCCGTCTTGCCTTCGGCAATCCACCTCCCCTAAAATAGGGGAGGCTTGGGCACTAAACGATAATTTAGCTAACAAAAAGGCTTCCCTTCAATAAGGGAAGGCTTGGCGGCGGGGCCGATGTCCCCGCCCTACAGTGTATACCGTAATTACACCGTTAAACAACAATTTAGCAAACCAAAAGGCTCCCCTATTCTCCCAATCCCCTGAAATCTACGATTTCACGGGGTCCCTTGGGATGGGGAGCTGTCGAACGCAGTGAGACTGAAGGGTAGTTTTGAAGGTGATCAATCATTTTTCTACCCTTCCGTCTTGCCTTCGGCAATCCACCTCCCCTAAAATAGGGGAGGCTTGGGCACTAAACGATAATTTAGCTAACCAAAAGGCTTCCCTTATGGAAGAGAAGGCTTGGCGGCGGGAGCAAGCCCCCGCCCTACAGTGTATACCGTAATTACACCGTTAAACAATAATTTATAAGGAAGGAAGGTTAAGGTATGGACACCGATTATCTCAAGCGGGTCGGACGATATATAGCGTCGGCTCTGCTTGCACTGGGCGTTATAGTATATTTCGGCTACCATATATGGAGCACCTTCAAGCCTGACGTTAAAACAGAGGCTATCTTTCAGTCAACGGTGACCAAAAGCGTAGACGTTGACGGATATATATTCAGAAGCGAGGTTCCCCTCAATTCAAGCTCAACGGGAACTCTCGTGCCCTCCAAGTCCGACGGAGAGAGAGTCCGCGCCTTTGGTGAGGCGGCAGGCGTATACAACACCTCCGATTCATCAGTGGTTGAGCGCATCAACGAAATAGATATTCAGATAGACCTGCTCAGCGCCGCGTCAAGCGACAGCAGTGTTACCCTGAAGGACGGAGCAAAGATAGATAACGAGCTTTACAGCGTTATGACTCAGATCAGACGCGCCCTTGAGAAGGGCGACGCCGAAACGGCGGCAAAGCTTCGCGCATCTCTTGTTTCCGGAACCAATAAGAAGGATATCCTTATGGGCAACAGCGGCGATATAGCGCTTCGCCTCAGCGAGCTTCGCGCGGAGAGAAATTCTCTCGTGACAGAGCTTGGACAGCGAGTTGAAACTATAACGACGCAGAAAAGCGGATATTATTACAGCGAGGGCGACGGATACGAGTCAGTATTCGATCCTGCCGTTCTTGAAACGGCGGATTACGAAAGCCTGAAGGCTCTTTCCTCAGCCTCCCCCCATAAAAAGCCCTCCGCCGGCAAGGTGGTAACGGACTCCAAGTGGTACGTGGTCTGCTTCGTGGAAAGCGGCATCGGCGGCCATATGAAGGAGGGGCAGTACAGGGACGTTGTCTTTGCATATAACGGAAGCCGCACTCTGAATATGAAGCTTGAACAGCTTATCCGCGGAGAGGACGGCTATGCCTGCGTTTTCTCAACGACGGTTATGCCTGAGGGCTTCGAATATGCAAGAGTTCAGCCTGTGAAGATATCCATGGCTGAGTATACGGGCTTCAAGGTCCGCATCAGCGACGTCCGTATTATCGACGGCAAATACGGAGTTTACGTTCTTGACGGAAGCACGGTCAAGTTCCGCCTCATATCCATTATCACGGACTATGAGGGATATTATATTGTAGAAACTGATCCCGAGGTGGACTATGAGGAGCCTGAGGATGAGGAAGATGAGGAGGACGCTTTCGCAGAGGAGGAGTCCTACAGATATCTCAAGCTTCACGATATGATAATCACGGAGGGAACGGGACTCTATCACGGAAGAATTCTCGGAAAGTAAGGTTTTTTGTAATGGATGAACTGAGAAAAAGCGTAATACGCGAAAATTATAAGCGTGTTATTGAAAAAATAGAGGAAGCAAAGCAAAGAAGCCCCTATCATCAGGACGTAACGCTTCTTGCGGCAACGAAAACAGTTCCCGCAGAGGAGATCATCTTTGCTATTGAGGAATTAGGCCTTCCCGTTGCGGGAGAAAATAAGGTTCAGGAGTTTCTCTCAAAATATGACGATCTGAAGGGCAGATGTCCCCTTCATATTATAGGACACCTGCAGACAAATAAGGTAAAGAGCATCATCGGCAAGGTGGATATGATCCAGTCCGTTGACAGCATCCGCCTTGCAAACGAGATCGCACGGCGAAGCCTTGAAGCGGGCATCGTCACCGACGTGCTTTGCGAAATCAACATCGCAAGCGAGGAAAATAAGGGCGGGATACTCCCCGAGGAAACGGAGGAGTTCGTTTCAGCCCTCCTTGAAACCAAGGGCATCAGAGTTCGCGGACTTATGACGATGGCTCCCTTCGGATGCACAAAGGATGAATATAAAAAATATTTTGGCAAAACATATAATATTTATCTTGACATTTTGGCAAAAAAATCGCATAATATAATAGAACCTATATTGTCTATGGGTATGAGCGATAGCTTTGAAGCTGCAATTGAAGAGGGAGCAAGCCTTGTTCGCGTTGGAAGCTCTATCTTCGGAAGCAGAATTTATCCTGAAAAATAAACTGAATTTTTAAAAATATTTGATTTACGGAGGTATACATTACTATGGGTATCGTTGATAATATCAAGAAGAGAATGGGCGGCCTTGCTGATGATAGCTACGATGAGGCATACGAGGATGATGGCTACTACGCTGACAACTTCGGCTCCTACGAAAACGATGACGCTGATATGACAGTGGGCGCGGCTCCTGCAGGCGGCGTTGGTATGGGCACAGGTATGAGCGGTATGGCAAGCGGCATCAGCCTTTCCGGCAACTCCGGCAGCGCGCTTGAGATGAAGGTCGTTAAGCCCGATTCCTTCGACAGCGTTGCACAGATCGCAGATCACCTTCTCTCCAAGAGAACTGTAGTGCTCAACCTTGAGAACACAAACAAGGAAACAGCTCGCCGTCTTATCGACTTCCTTTCCGGCGTTGCATACTCCATTGATGGCTCTCTCAAGAAGATCGCATCCAATGCATACGTTATCACTCCCAGCAACGTTGACGTTGGCGACGCTAAGCTCAGCCGCAAGGCACAGGCAGCAGAGCCCGTACAGGCTGAAGAGGCTGCAGCTGAAGAGTTCGGCGAATATTGATTTTGCAGAAATCAAATAATTTAATAAATAAGGCGGGAGGCTTTCCTGTCCTGACTGATGAAGAGCGACTGCTGATTTCGAGGGCAGCGGAACTTTCCGCGCGCTGCGACTACTCAGCGGTCGCATCGTGTTTTTTAACGCCAAGGGAGCAGAGGATAGTTTATATGTCGGGCGCGGCGGCGGGAGGCTTTTTCTACGGAGGAGCTCTAGGCGCAACGCGACGAAAGCTGATCTTCCTGCCCTCCTGGATGGAATTTGATGCATCCCCGTCGGGCGTTTTTGATAGCGCGCGAGAGGGGCAGCTTGAGGATATCCTTAAGAATTACGGATGCGAGGACGCTGTGTCGGAATTTTTCGTCCCCGTTCATCTGAAGTGTAGCGGATATGAAACTCTTTCCCACAGAGACTGGCTCGGCTCCCTTATGGCGCTGGGCATAAAAAGAGAAACCCTTGGAGATATATGCTGCTACGGCGGGAAGACGTACGTTTTTGCAGAGCCCAGAGCGGCGGCGTATATTGAAAGCTCCCTTTGCCGCGCAGGCAGAGCAAAGGTGGCGGCGGAGATATGTGCCTTGCCCGAGGATTTCAGAATTGAACTTGAATTTGAAAATATCAGCACGACCATTGCCTCTCCCCGAATAGACGGAGTGGTGCGCGCGCTTTGCAACGTGTCAAGAGACGACGCGGCATCTCTTGTGAGCGCAGGCTTGGTTGAGCTTAACTATTTTACGGAGACCGAGGTGGACGCGAGAGTGGAGCGTGGCGATATCATAAGTATTCGCGGGCGCGGTAAATTCTTCGTTGACAGCACCGAGGACCAAACTAAAAAAGGGCGCTTCCGCCTTTTGGCGCGTAAGCTCGTATAATTATTTGTATAAAGGAGCTTTTTCTATGAAATGCAAATATGGCTTTAAGATAGTAAGAAAGGGCTACGACCCCAGCGAGGTCGATGCTTATATAGATGCGCAGCTTCAGAGAATGACTGAGATGCACGAGCAGAACACTAATCTTATGCGCAGACTTTCCGAGGCGCAGGATATGATCCGTCGCTATAGCGCAACGGAGAAGTCCCTTCGTGCAAGCATTGCTCAGTCCAAGAGAGGCGCGGCTGATCTCATCAGCGATGCGAGAGACCGCAGCACAGATCTTGTGGACACAGCGAGAAAGGAATGCAACAGAATCGTTGACGAGCTTGATGCAAAGATCGAGGAGAAATATAAGGCTATCGACGAGCTGAAGGCAAGCGTTTACAGCTTCAAGCAGGAGCTTTTCCAGCTTTACAGCGATCATATTGAAATGGTTGAAAGCCTTACAGAGGCAGTTGATGAGTTTAAGTACACTCCCGATTTCGAAGCGCTTTCTCAGGCGATCGATTCCTTTGAGGAGGCCGCAGGCAAGGTTGAAGAGCCCGAGGTTCCTCAGTTCCCCGAGGTTCCCGAGGAAAGCTTCTTTGCCGAGGAGGAAGAAGAGGTAACTCTTGACTCTCTCACAGAGGAGGAGCTTCAGGATATCAACGCTCAGCTTGATCTTGAGGACGCGGAAGCAGAAGCGGCGGCTGAAGAGGCGGCTGCAGCTGAAGAAGAGATCGCGGCTGATGATCCTGCCTTTGAGGAGGAGACCGAGATCGAGGTTGAGGTTGAAGCGGACGAGGCTGACGAGGACGATATGTTCTTTGATATCTCCGAGGAGGAGATGAAGGCGGCCGAGGCTCTCTTTGATGAGGAGGCAACACCCGCCAAGGAATCCGATCCCCTTATGGAAACAAGCGACGATATGTTCATCAAGAATAGCGACGATATTAAAGAAAAGGAAGAGCTTTTCAATTTCCTTAAGGATTTTGTAAACGGAAGCGAGGAATAAAATGCTCCTTTGCATCCTTTTGATAGTATTGTCCGTTGCAGCCGACCAGATAACGAAGCAGATCGTGCTTGCTAATATTGCAATGTACGAGGAGGTTTCCTTTCTGCCCGGCATCCTGCATTTCACATATATTGAAAACAAGGGCGCGGCCTTCGGTATGCTTGCAAACAACCGCTGGGTGTTTCTCGTGATATCAAGCCTTGCAATAATCGCCTTTATTTTCTACATTATTAAATATAAGCCCAAAAGTCCCCTTCTTCGTGTTTCTCTTTCCTTCGTTATCGGCGGCGGGATCGGAAATATGATCGACAGATGCTTTCGCGGAAGCGTCGTTGATATGATCGAGGTGGAATTTATAGATTTTTACGTTTTCAACGTTGCCGATATGTTCGTTTGCGTAGGCTGCGGACTTATGGTCCTCTATATGATTTTGGAAGAGATCAGAGAGGCCAAGGCTAAAAAGTCAGAAAAGGAATCAGACAATGCAGATAAATCAGAATGAGCCAACCTATAGCCTTTCCGTTGCGGCGGAGGCGGCAGGGGCAAGGCTCGATAGCTTTATTGCAGGAGAAACGTCCCTGAGTCGCAGCGCGGCGCAGGGACTTCTTTCGGATGGCGGCGTTCTCGTTAACGGTAAGAGCGTCACCAAAAGCTGCAAGCTGAAGGCGGGAGACACAGTTGAGGTCTTTTTGCCCGAGGTAAAGGAATGCGAGGCCCTGCCCGAGGATATTCCTCTTGATATCGTCTATGAGGACGATGACGTTGTGGTGGTAAATAAGCCTCAGGGTATGGTAGTCCATCCCGCGCCCGGCCACTCAAGCGGAACTCTCGTTAATGCCCTTATGTTTCATTGCAAGGATAGCCTCTCCGATATAAACGGGGTTATCCGTCCCGGTATAGTTCACCGTATTGACCGCGACACGAGCGGACTTCTTATCGTTGCGAAAAATAACGATGCCCATCTTGGTCTTGCGGCTCAGCTTGAGGACCATAGCCTTTCAAGAGTTTATAAAACCATCCTCTGCGGCAGACTCGGAGGAGAGGGAACCGTTGATGCTCCTATCGGCAGACATAAAACGGACAGAAAGAAAATGGCTATTTCTCAGGAGGGCAGACGCGCTGTAACTCACTACAGACAGCTGGAAGAGCTGGAGGGCGGCTTCTGTCTTGCGGAAATGCGACTTGAAACGGGCAGAACTCATCAGATCAGAGTTCATATGGCCCATATCGGCCATCCCGTCCTCGGCGACCCCGTTTACGGCAGACCCACACAGTTTGAGAAAAAGCACCCCGCGTTGTTTGCAGGTCAGTGCCTCCATGCAGGTGAATTGACCTTCGTACATCCCCGAACAAAGGAGAAGGTGACGGTCACAGCGCCCCTCCCTGCAAACTTTGAGAGAATGCTTGAGTTGCTCAGATATAAAGACTAATAGAAATCAGGGGGAGGGACTTTTTATAAAGTCCCTCCCCCTTTAACCCCCACCGAAAACAAAAGGAGGGGGATTTTTTGAATGTAGAATGCAGAGTGCAGAATGCAGAATGAATTGTGACCCGTAGGGCGGGGGCTTGTCTCCCGCCGTTTGTAACACAATCATATGTTATTAACGGGCGCACAAAGTGACGCACCTACGGGTTGTGTGCTAAACGGTAATTTAGCGGCGAAACGATATTTGATATTTGTAGGGACCGACGTCCTCGGCGGTCCGATATCAAACATATGTAATTTTTAATATTTGATAGGTTGAATCTTATTATCAATTATAGCAAGTCTAAATCCTTCGTTTGCGGACCGACGTCCTCGACGGTCCGATATCAAACATATGTAAATTTTAATATTTGATAGGTTGAATCTTATTATCAATTATAGCAAGTCTAAATCCTTCGTTTGCGGACCGTCGGGGACGCCGGTCCCTACGGGGTTATACCGCTAAACGATAATTTATAGCCGTTAAGCGGAATATTATTAACTACATTTTCTATGTAATTTCAAATATTTTCCGCTATGGAAAGCAAAAATAATAAAAAATATGAAAAAATGTATAAAACTGCGAAAATGTCGACACAATATATTGTATACCACCCTAAAAACACCTCAATATTCACTAAAAGCAGGTCGGTTTTTCGTCGTTTATACAACAATGTTGTGTAAACTGCACAAAAACAAGGTGCGAAATTCTCATTTTTTCTTAAAATATTATGGGTAAGAAATTTGCCCGGAATTATTGCAATCTTATATTTCTTGTGATAAAATTAAGGAGCTTGATGTGCGATGAAGCGGGAGGTGGCCTACCACTATGCTACGGTGAGTAGGGAAATTTCCGTGGAGTATGTCCGACAAGAAGTCGGGCGAAGGCGAATATGAGCGGCTGAGCGGTTTAGATACCAATCGTGTGTAGGTAAACCCTCCCCTCCGGATTCCAAGGTTGGAACTATCTCGGGTGAGCCCCGAAAAGCAGTCCCCTCGTAATCCGGTTTAATTGAGGGAAGGTTGGAAACGCCCGGAAGCGTGTTCACCGCCTCATCAAAGATAATTTTACAGGAGGCAAATAAAGTGGCAACTAAGATCAAGGTAAGACTCAAGAGCTATGAGCACACTCTCGTAGATTCTGCGGCAGCAAAGATCGTAGAAATCGCAAAGAGAAATGGCGCTGAAGTATCCGGCCCCATTCCGCTCCCCACAGAGAAGGAAGTAATCACAATCCTTCGTGCGGTTCATAAATATAAAGATAGCCGTGAGCAGTTTGAGCAGCGCACACACAAGAGACTTGTTATTCTTGCTAACGCAGATGCAAAAGTTGTAGAAGCGCTTCTCACAGTTGAGCTTCCCGCTGGTGTTGAAATCGAAGCTAAGGAAGTTAAGTAATTTCTTCCCCACAACCAGCAAACAAAGTAAGCCATAATTTCCCCGTACAGAGCGAATGCTTCCTATTATATATAGGCGCGCTTGATGGCGGAAAGGTCAAGTTGACATGTCCGGTTGGCTTCCGGAAAAATCAAGAGGTGTCAACCAATAACCTTATTTGGAGGAAAACATGAAAAAAGGAATCATCGGAAAGAAGCTGGGCATGACTCAGATCTTCGACGAAAACGGTCTCGTTATTCCCGTAACAGTTATCGAGGCTGGTCCCTGTTATGTAGTTCAGAAGAAGACTACAGCAACTGATGGTTATGAAGCTGTACAGCTCGGCTTCGAAGACCTCAGAGAAAAGCTTGTTAACAAGCCCATGGCAGGTCATTTCAAGAAGGCAGGCGTTTCTGCAAAGAGACACCTCAAGGAATTCCGTCTTGACAATGCAGCTGATATGAACGTTGGCGATGTAGTGGCCGCCGATACCTTCGCTTGCGGCGAAAAGGTCGACATTACAGGCATTACAAAGGGTCGCGGATATACAGGTGCAGTTAAGAGATGGGGTAACCACATTCTCAGAATGACACACGGTACAGGTCCTATCCACCGTCAGGTTGGTTCTATGGGTGCTTGTTCCACACCTTCTCGTGTATTTAAGAACAAGAAGATGGCAGGTCAGTACGGTAACGAACAGGTAACTGTTCTTAATCTTGAAGTAGTTAAGATTGACGCGGAAAAAGGTCTCATCGCAGTAAAGGGCGCAGTTCCCGGTGCTCGCGGCGGAATCGTATTTATCCGTGACAGTGTTAAAGCATAAGTCGGAAAGGAGGACACATAAATGCCTGAGATTAAAGTTGTAAATATGGCAGGTGCTGAAGTTGGCACAATGAGCCTGTCCGACAAGGTTTTCGGTGCAGAGATCAACGCAGCAGTGCTTCACACAGCAGTTAGAGCGTTCCTCTCTAACCAGAGACAGGGTACACAGTCCACACTTACACGTACAGAGGTAAGCGGTGGCGGTAGAAAGCCCTGGAGACAGAAGGGCTCCGGTCGCGCAAGACAGGGTTCCACACGTGCTCCCCAGTGGACACACGGTGGTGTAGCTCTCGGTCCTAAGCCCCGTACCTATAAGGTAAAGATGAACAAGAAGGTTAAGAGACTCGCTATGTTCAGCGCACTCTCTTCTAAGGTTGCAGCAAGCGAAATGATCGTTGTAGATGCAATCGCAGCAGCAGAGTTCAAGACAAAGGTAATGGCTGATATGCTCAAGAATATCGGCGCAGGTAAGAAGTCTCTCGTAGTTCTTGCTGATAATGATGCTAAGGCAGTTAGAAGCCTTGGTAACATTGAAGGTGTTAAGGTTGCTCAGTTCAACACAATCAACGTGTATGACATTCTCAACTGTAACTCCCTGGTTGTAGCTAAGGCTGCAGTCGAGAAAATTGAGGAGGTGTACGCAAAATGAAACTTGCACAGGACATCATTCTGAAGCCTATCATCACAGAGAAGGCTATGGACGGTATTTCTGCTAAGAAGTACACATTTAAGGTTGCTACAGACGCAACAAAGCCTGAGATTGCAAACGCAGTTGAAGAGCTTTTCGGTGTTAAGGTTGCAGACGTTAACACAATCAACATGAAAGGTAAATCCAAGAGAGTTCGTTACAACGTTGGCTACACAGCTAACTGGACAAAGGCTGTTGTTACACTTACAGCTGATTCCAAGACAATCGAATTCTTCGAGGGTATGAACTAAGGAGGAGTAGAAAATGCCTACAATTAAGTATAAGCCTACGACACCGGCTAGAAGAAATATGTCGGTTCCCTCCTTCGAGGAAATTACAAAGAAGTCTCCCGAAAAGAGCCTTATTACAGTTAAGAAGAAGCATTCCGGCCGTAACAGCTACGGTAGAATCACAGTTCGTCACAAGGGTGGCGGAAACCGTCAGAAGTACCGTATCATCGACTTCAAGCGTACAAGCGAGAAGCCTGCTACAGTAATCGGCGTTGAGTACGACCCTAACAGAACAGCTTACATTGCACTCCTCCAGGATGAGGACGGCAACAAGAGCTACGTTATCTGCCCTGTTGGCGTAACAGACGGTATGGTTCTCTACTCCGG
>JAZQVW010000020.1:0-5365 GCA_045632025.1 Candidatus Avispirillum sp.
CGAAGGAAAACAGCAATGTCAGCACAAGTATAATCGAAAGAGCTTTTTTTATAATTGTTTTCTCCGTAATCATTATAAAGAATATTTATTTCTTTTTGGGCAGAAGAGTGCCTGCAAGGAGTCCAAGGAATGCAGCTGCCGCGCAGATTGCGATATGATACCACATTTCTGAAATAAAGTAAGCGAATATAGTGGGCGCAAATAATGCTGCTAACAGAAGCACGATGCTCAGATCCCAGCCGCCCTTCCTGCGTTCGTATATAAACATTGCAATAAAGGTTACAACGTGGCAAATAATAAGGCTTGATTCATAAGGCAGGATATACGTTGCTTCAAGGCGAGGAAGCAGATAATAAACTGCCATAAGAGCTATAATATAAGGAATGGAGGCAATGCGCTTTTGGCGTTTTTCCTTAGATGCCTTTTTAATTCCTTTTTCGAGAGCGGCGCCTGCATTGGGATTGAGCTTTTTAATATATTTTGCCATCATTTTAGTACTGTTAAGCTTAAAGGCGGCAATGGAATTTGAGTAGTATGCATCGTCATAGCGAATGGAATCTGCATAGAGATTTTTCTTCAGATATCTTTTAACGTGCCAGAATTCCATAAGCATGGAGATATAGGCAAGGATCTGATTTCCTGCAAGTCCCAAAACCGCAATGCCGTACATTTCAATAGTAGCGGGAAAGCCGCTGAGAAAGCCTGCTATTATGCCGCCAAGCGCCGTAAAGCCGGCAAGACCGACCACGCCGCAAAGCTTATCAATGCATTGAACCACAACGCCGGGGAGGATCTTCATATCGGGAATTGCTTTGGGAACAGGTCTGAAGGCAGACTTTTTCTCCTCAACGGGCTTGGGTTCTACTTTTGTTATGATTGTGCCGCTATTTACGTGCTGAGTGTATGTTGTGCTCGGTGCACTTTTTTGAGTATTAGTGGATATATTTCCGCCGAAAAGATCACCAAAGGTCTCGCTAAAGCCGGCGAAGCCGTTGTTTGTTGTTTGAGATCCTGCAGGTTTTGCAGTCTCTGCTTTCATTGCGGAAAGGGGACATCCGCAATTGATGCAGGCAGGGGCCTTGTCGGATATTTCCTTGCCGCACTCTGTGCATTTGATTAAAGCCATTATGTATCTCCGATTTGTTATATTTGTTGTAAGATTATAGCATAAAAAATGCGATTTTTCAACCAATTGAAATTATAGATTTTGATAAAAACCACCCTGCGTCTTGAGCGTAGGGTGGTTTTCATAGCTTTTACGTAGCATAAGTTATATAGATGTTAATCGTGGAAAATAGCGCAAGCGTAATACATATTATCGTAGAAAATAACGCTGATGGAAACGCAGGTGTAAGCGGGATTAAGGATTGAATCTCTGTGGCCTGAGGAGTTCATCCAGGCGCTGAAGAGATTTGTATGATCCGAGCTTGAGGCAAGGATCTCTCCGTGTGAGGGATAAGCCGCAATGCCGTTTCCGGAGGTGATTCCCGTCTGCGCGAAGACAGTGTAATAGCATTCTCCGTTGGCTCTGTGGTGGGGGTCACCCTGGTGGTTGCCCTCGTTAGCCCAATATCTGTATTCGTTAGCTCTGATGTTGGTTGCAGGATTCAGAGCGGCATCAAGGCTGAGAGCGCCGGCTCCCTGCTGAGCGCGGGCAGCATTCATATCGCTTAATATCTGCTGCTCAATGGAGCTGTTTCCTGAAATGCTTCCTGCATTGACAAGCATGGGAGTGCTTTCACCCTTTTTCAGGATCTCGCGGCAATGGATGCAGATAGTGTCGCCTGTGTAGCCCTCGGATGTATAGGTCGCAGGAATTTCGCCCGTGTTGGCAGGAGAATGTCCCGTAGCGGAAACGATCTCGCCGCGGCTCAGCAGAGTATTACAGCTATTGCAAACGCTGTCTCCAGTGTAGCCGTCCTCGGAGCAGGTTGCGCTTTTGTAGTTTTGATTTATAGGGGAATGACCTGCAGGGCTGATTTCAGAGCCCTTTGAGATAAGCTCATTGCAGCTTCTGCAGTAGGTATCTCCCGAATAACCTGCGGTGGTGCAGGTTGCCTGAGTGCTGTCCTTAAGATAGGTTTCGTGGGGGAGGGGCTCAATAACGGAGCCTTCTTGGATTATTGTGTTGCAGGATGAGCATATGCTGTCGCCGGTATATCCTGTTTCGCTGCAGCTTGCTCCCTTTGCGCCTTCAATGGTGGTAATATGATCAATAGTCTCTATGACACATCCCTCTTCGATCATAGCCTGGCATATCTCACAAATAACGTCGCCCGTGTATCCTTCCTTCTGGCAGGACGCCTCTGTTGCATTAACTGTGATAGCCACGTGCTTTGTCATGGGAGTTTCCTTGCCGAGCTCAATGATCTCGCCGCAATCGTTGCATTGCTTGTCTCCGCTGTATCCGATGCTGGTGCACGTTGCCCCCAGAGCATTGGTATATCCTGTATTTTCGTGAGTACATTCACGGCTGCAGGCGGTAAGCAATACAAGCATTGCAAAAATAACGAGACAAATGGTCAAATGCTTTCTTTTCATAGTGTTTATCCTTTGCGGGTCAAAGCAGTCGGTGATATTATTATAACGATTTTGCGCTTATTTCTCAATAGCTTTTATAAAATAGATGTGTAAGAGAATTTGAAATTTTGCGGAGAGTGTGGTATAATAAATCAAGTAAATTTTGGAGTAGAATTATGATCGATTACGATTTGAAGGATAAAGTTGCGCTCATAACGGGAGCAAACAATCCGCAGGGAATAGGAGCAACAACGGCTCTTGCCTTTGCGCGTGAGGGCGCTAAGGTAGTTCTCGTGTATAAAAGAATAGACCGCCCCTTTGACGCGAGTAAAACGGATAAAAACGGCGTTGACAGATATTACGGCGCAAATGCGGGAAATGCAGATGAGGTTGAAGCAAAGCTTCGCGAAATGAGCGCAGATTATCTTGTTCTTGAAAGCGATATTTCGAACGAGCAGGCGGTGAAGGATATTTATGAAGCCGTTATAGAAAAATACGGCAAGGTGGATGTTCTTGTAAACAACGCGGCAACGGACGATGAAAACGGCTTTGACACCATTGAGAAGATAACGCAGAGCGTTATAGACGATACCTTTGCGGTAAACGTTCGCGGAAGCCTTATGATGATGCGCGAGTTTGTTGAGCGCCGCGGGGACTACGGCAGAATAATCAATCTGTCGACAGATGCCGCTCAGGTGTTTGCAGGGCAGATAACCTACGGCGCAAGTAAAGCAACTCTTGAGGCGCTGACCCGAAGCGTTGCCCTTGAGGTAGCAAAATACGGAATCACGGTCAATTGCATTGCCCCCGGCCCGACGCAGACGGGATGGATAGACGAGGACTTTGAAAAGGTAGTTGTTCCGCTTATTCCTATGGAGCGCCTTGTTGAGCCCGAAGATATTGCAGAAACGATTCTGTTTCTGGCAAGCCGTCAGGCAAGGATGCTGACAGGACAGGTGATTAAGGTGTCGGGCGGACACGCGTTATAAAAGCATATATATATACCGAGGCGGATATGGATAAGGAAAACAAATGGGAAGAGCTTTTGCAGATAAAAACGTCGGGGCGGGATGATGCCAAGTCTGATGATTATCATTTTCCCTATGAGCCAACGCCCTATAGCGTTTTGGAGCGACTTGCAGAAAGTGAAATGATCGGAGAGGGAGACACTGTTCTTGACTACGGATGCGGAAAGGGCAGAGTTGAATTCTTTCTTTCCCACCAAACGGGCGCGAAAGCTATTGGAATTGAATATGACGAGCGCATATATAAGGACGCAGTTGAAAACAGTAAAAACGCAAAAGGGAGCGCGGAATTCGTGCTGACAAGGGCAGAGGACTACGCGGTGCCGAGTAGTGTCAACCGTTGTTATTTCTTCAATCCCTTTTCTGATGAGATACTGCATAAGGTCATGGCGAGGATAATGGAGTCCTATTATGGAAATCCCAGAGAGATATTTCTATTCTTCTATTACCCCTTGAACGAATACGTTTCCTATCTAATGACGGTGGACGAATTGGATTTCTACGACGAAGTAGATTGCAGAGACCTTTTTCCGAAAGAGGACTCAAGAGAGAGGATACTTATCTTTTCTTTGGGTTGTTATGAATAACGAATAAAAGAAATCAAGTCGGAGGTGGCAACGTGATATTATATTTTGTGATCATGCTTTTGGTATCCGTGGCGTTTTTGTGCCTTAGCATAATGATATATAAGGGCAAAACTGATTTGATCAATTCGTATCATCAAACGAAGGTTACGGATAAATGCGCCTACGGAAAGGCATTTGGAAAAGCCTTGTCAGCCTTTGCGATCTCACCCCTTGCCAGTGGTATCATTTCCTTGTTTGGCGAGTCTGACTTGATTGGGAAAATCTCAATGGCAGTGCTCACTGTGGGTATGGGCGTTGGAATAGTATGTATTGCTGTAGTCCAAAAGAAATTTAATAACGGTATTTTTTGAAAAAAACACCCTATGACTTTTCGGTCATAGGGTGTATCTTTTTATTCAGGCTTGCGGGGCATAACGAACGCCGCGATGATGTAAGCGAGGATGCCTGCGCCAACGAACAGTGTGCCGAAAACCCATATAAGACGAATGAGTGTGGGATCAATATCGAAATATTCACCGATACCCGCGCAAACGCCGTCGATCTTCTTGTCTGTAGCGGATTTGTAAAGTCTTTTTTCCATAGCTATAAACCTCCGTTTATCCTTAGTTAGATTAATTATACCACAATATTAGACAAATTGCAATATATGGAAAGTATCCAAAATAAGCCTTCTCCTGTGGGAGAAGGGGGACCGCTTGCGGTGGATGAGGAGTTGAATGGAGATTTATTTACACTTCAGTTATTAGCACATATCATACCTCTGAAATGGTCTAAAAAATGGCCCAAATTCCAACAAACAGAGTAGCATTGCAATATTTAGTAATTCATGCTATAATGCAAATAGTTCGATAAACTTGAATTGGGAGGAACGATGCTATGAAAAAGGCATTTCATGTAATTTGTTGTGCGGCAGGCAGTGGAATGATTGGTTTCTTCGCCAATCAGTTGAATACAGTAGTTGGATGTGTGTTTTTCACCCTTGGTGTTGCCTTGCTTGTTGGCTCAATCATTCTGGTGTCCAAACAGGATAAAGAAGGCAAGTAAATTCCAATTTGTCGGTCTGTTTGATAAGAATATGCAAAAAAACACCCTATGACTTTTTATGGTCATAGGGTGTCTTCATTTTTTCATATGTCGTAAATGTGTCGTAAATCGGTTTTTGTAGGTTTGTAAAAACCCTGTAATACCGCTGTTTTACGGCATTTTCTTAATCAAGGGGCTTCATTGTGGGGA
>JAZQVW010000021.1:0-1840 GCA_045632025.1 Candidatus Avispirillum sp.
GAAAACGCCCTTATAATCGGGAAGCTCGTTTATCCATTCAAAGCATTTTGCAATACCGTTATCATTGGGGTTTGCAACGATATTTACGGGAACTCCGCAGAACATTGCAAGGCGCGCAAGGCCAACGGCTGAGCCCATAGCGTCAAAGTCGGCAAACTTATGGAACATAATAATAACGTTCTCAGCGCTTGTGATATGAGAAACAAGCTCGTTTGCAATAGCTCTTGCTTTAACCTTGGTTCTCTTCTGAGCCATCTTGGTCTTACCGCCGTAGATATCAAGAGTGCCCTCGCCCTTAACAACGGCCTGGTCGCCGCCTCGCTGAAGAGCGGTGTCAATAGCGCTTCTGGCATTCTTTTCCTTTTCAAAGAGGCTTTCGCCGAAGTCGGAAACGCCGATAGAAACTGTCAGAGGGATGCTGTTTTCGCCGATTCTGATGTTTCTTATTTTATCAAGGATATCAAAGCCCTTCTTTGAGAAGGCTTCAAGATGCTGCTTTTCAAAAAGGAATATGTATTTTTCCTGCTGATATTCCTTAAGGATACCGTTATAGTCGTTTGCCCACTGTCTGAGAAGTCGGTCTGTTTCGGCGGAGGCGTATCTGTAGTCCTCCTGCTCGTAGTTAAGAAGCTCCTCAAGGTTGTCAACAACGATATAAGCGATGGCTGTTTCCTTATCGCGGAGATATTTTTCCGTGTTTTCGCGGTCGGTAACGTCGGTCATTGTATAAACGGAGTAGTGCTTATCGTCGCTTCCGTAGCTGGAGTGCACCTCGCGTGTAAAGAGCTTTTCTCCTGCAACGTAAAGTCCGCTGTCAGTCTCCTTAAACATTTCGGAGAGGCATATAGGTCTTTTATTTCCTGAGAATTCGGCCGCGGCCTTGTTCATCCAGACAACTCTGTCAGTATTATCGGGGCAGACCACAACGGGGCTTTCGGAGTTGAGCACGGATTCGGACAGAACAACGCCAACCTCGGAGGAGGGCTTAACGCCTGTTTTGAAGACCCTGCCTCTTTTATAAAAGGCATAGGTCAGAGTGATTGTAACGAATATAGTGCACACAAGCAGAGTTAAAACGATCTTGTTCATATCAAGTGCATTTCCGATCACTGCATCTGCGGCAATGAAGCATAGCGCGATGATAATAACGAAGATCATATCAGCTAAGCTGAACTGGAAGTTAGGGGAACCTTTTTTCATTTTTCGATCCCTTCTTTATCTTAAAGTCTATATTAATCTTGTTTATTTTCTTTGCTTTTGCGCCTCAGATACATCCATACGCGGATGTTATAGAAGGCTGTGAACATAGCCGCAAGCTCGAGCACGAGGATGGGGTTTACAAAAGCGAAGTAGATGAGAAGGCCGGTGGTTATAAGGCCGAGGCCTCTTTTTTGGGGTCGTCTTAAAAATCCTCCGCGGGCAAACATAAGCTTGAAGCCAACGATAGTCTGGCTCGGCATAAAGATGTACATAATATTCACAGCGGAATAATATACGATCTGGCTTTTCGTTGTAAGGATGCTTACGATGAAGGCCAGAAGGAACACCATAGAGCCGAGAAAGGATGCGGAAACGGGCCATGCGCCGCCAAAAAACATTTCGTTTGAATCTGCAACGATGGTTGCGAGGCGGAAGACCTTGGCTGCTGCAAAGGATGCCGCCATACAAACAAGAACTATCATTGAGGGCATCAGCAGATATATTGCATTTTTCAGCGACTGGATGTAATTCTCTGTGTAGACCTCCTTGCCGGCTGCCTTTGCCGCCTCGTTTATTCTGGCGATATAGGCGTCAAGATTGGCAAAGAAGTCGTTCATCATATTTGTCAAAGCCGTCACCA
>JAZQVW010000022.1:0-4544 GCA_045632025.1 Candidatus Avispirillum sp.
GCAGGTATCATCGGCGCTGCTGCCCTCGGTATGTAATCTCAATTTTAAAAGCACCTACCCCTTAGTTATATAGTAGTTTGACAGAGGATGCTCAGGAGGGACCTTTTAAGGAAAGGTCTCCTCCCGAACCCTCCCCCAAACCTCTTTGTAAAAGATACCCGTCCCACCCCACTTTTTTGGGGATGGACGGGGTTTTTCTGGGAAAAGTATTTGTGGGGGGTCCAGGGGGAGAACTTTTCCTCAAAAAGTTTCCCCTTGGGAATCCACTATTAAACTATATAACTAAGGGGTAGGTGCTTTTAAAAATTGAGCTTACATACCGAGGGCAGCAGCGCCGATGATACCTGCATCATTCTTAAGAGTAGCGATCTTAAGCTCGCACTGAGGTGTGCCGTCTCTGGAATATGTTTCAGCGAACACTCTGTCGTGGAGGAGCTCGATGAGAGAATCGCCCTCATTGGAGATACCGCCACCGATGGAGAGAACGTTAGGCTGGAAGATGTTAATGATGTTAACAAGACCTGTAGCGAGGTAAGAAATGTATTCATCAACAACCTCAGCGCCTGCAGCGTCACCCTGACGCATAGCGTTGAATGCTGTTCTGCCGGAAACCTTATCAAGGTCGCCGCCGATCATTTCTTCCATAATTGTTGCTCTGCCTTCAGCTCTGCAAGCCTCGATCTTTTCGCGAGTTGTGCGGATAAGACCTGTAGCGGAGCTATATGTTTCCCAGCAGCCCTTTCTGCCGCAGGAGCAGGGTCTGCCGTCCTTAACGATAACCATATGACCAAGCTCAGCGCCTGCGAAGTTGAAGCCGGAGTATACCTGACCGTCGAGGATGATACCGCCGCCAACGCCTGTACCGAGAGTGATCATAACGGAATACTTGGAGCCCTTAGCAACGCCTGCAACGGACTCAGCCTTAGCTGCAGCATTTGCATCGTTCTCAATGTAAACTCTCTTGGAAGTGCCAAGCATTTCAGAAAGCTTAGCCTGCATAGGATAGTGGCTGAAGGGAAGGTTGTTAGCATAGAGGATCTCGCCTGTTTCACAGTTAGCAGAGCCGGGAGTTGCAATACCGATGCTTGCAACGTCGTCCATTGTGATGCCAACCTCATCAGCAAGCTTCTTGCAGAGAGCCGCGATATCAGCTGTGATAACGTCAGCAGGTCTGTCAGCGTTTGTGGGTGTGCTTGCCTTCTTGATAATATTATAGTTTTCGTCTACGATACCTGCAGCGATGTTTGTGCCGCCAAGGTCAATACCGATATAGTACATAGTGTCCGATCTCCTTTAAATATTGATAATTTATTTTAACATATAAATTTACTGATATCAAGTTATTTTACAACAAATCCGAGAGGAAGCTTCCAGGAGCTGTTGGAATAATAGAAGGTTACGCTTGTCATAAGATACTCATCGTTATAATACATACAGGATGAGGAGCCACCGTCAAGATTTGCCGCATTGACTGCGCCGTATTCAACCATAATATTGATAAGGTCGGAGGCTGATGCGCCGAGATGGCCTGCCTTGCCGCGGCCGTCAGTTACAAGCATCAGAACGCTTCCGTCTGCTCTCTGCCCGATAGCTGTTCGGGGGTTAAGACCGCTTCCCATACCGTTCATATCTCTTGCCTCACCGTTAATAACGAGCTGAACGAAATGGTTATTCTTGTCGCTTGCCTCCTCCTGGAAGGTTACGGCATCGCGGATCTTCTTTTCGCGTACAAGGTTTTCAACGTCCTTCTTGGAATAGTCGCCAATAGGAATGATCTCAAGAATATCGTCCTCTGTGAATCCGATAAGCACGAGGCCGGGATACTGCTGAGGCTCGTTAAGCTGTATCTCGCCCTTGCAAACAACTACGCCATAGGGCTTGCCGCCCGAATTGTTTGAGGAATTATAAAGACCGCCGTTTATTCCGGCAACAGCGCCTGCATCGTGAACAAGCTGATCAAGCGGCACGCCCTCTTCCTTCCAGGGATAAATAGATGCAAGCTCTATTCTTGAGGGGTCCTTTATAATAAGCATGGTTCCGAAGAAGGTTCTGCCTGAGATCTCAACCACCTCAATATCCTTCTGCTCTTCTCCGTTTTCACCGGCCTCGGGTGTTTTGTCAATGGAAATAAGAGAGCTGTCAATATCGTTTTCAAATGAGCCCATAGTATTTCCGTCAACTATCTGCTGTATCTCCTCGGGAGATAAAAACCAGGAAGCAACGTCCTTCATCTGTCCGGTTTCAAGAAGAGTTGTTACAAGCAGCTCCTTCGCCGCAGGAGAAATGTCACTGCATATCATTTTAAGACTTATAAATACTGTTGAAGCAAGAATGATAACAAAGGTCAGAACAAATGCAAGTCCGCGAAGAACGTGTATCATAGGTCCTGCCTTTTTTCTGCGCTTTTTCCTTGCCTCATACATTTCCGCGCCAACCGTTTCGCGGCGGCGCTGCATCTCGGGAGAGGTTATTCTCTCAGGCTCGGGACGCACGGGGCGATAGCCCTGCTTTTGCGGAGGCTGTACGCTTGCGGGCTTCTGACTTCCGCCTGCAGTCTGAGGACGTGCAGGGCTTGCCACAGGCTTTGCGCTCTGTTTCATGCTTTCGGGAACAGCATAGCTTCCCGCCTTCATCTCGGAGGGCTTCTTAACGGCAGCTGCCGCAGGCTTTTCCACATGAGTCTTAGCAAGCTTTGCCTGAAGCTCCTTGGTTGCCGCGGCCGCTTTCTTTGCAGGAAGCTTTCCCTCCTGCACGGCGCTCATCTGAGGAACCTCTCTTTTGGGCGCGTTAGCAGAATCCGTCGTTCTTGTGCGGGCCGCATCAAGCTGTGCCTTAACGGCATTTACGCTCTGAGGCTTTGTCTGAGAGGCAGGTCTTGCAGTTCTCTGCGTCGGTCTGGGAGCGCGGGGAGGCATTGTGTAATTTACGTTTTTCTTTTCATCCATATCACTTTACCTCCTTATTCCTCAGTGTTGTCTATGATCTCGGCGATCTTCCACACGGGGTCCTTGCCGTCTTCTGCTATATTTACAAAATAAACCGTTGCATCAAACTGATCCATGACGGTCATATTTCCGGGAGTGAGGATCATATGCTTTTTAAATCTCACCGTGCAGGAAAATGCCTTTTCACTATAGCTTACAAAGTCGCAAACCTCTTCCTCAACGAAGGGAGCTTTTCCAAGCTTGTGAGGACTTGTGAAGGTAATATCA
The DNA here is from genome assembly GCA_045632025.1 of Candidatus Avispirillum sp. GTDB lineage: Bacteria > Bacillota > Clostridia > Oscillospirales > CAG-272 > Avispirillum. The sequence goes on from JAZQVW010000022.1 coordinate 3,213, forward strand.
ACACCTGTTGCCCAATCCCAGGCAACGCCCTGAAGATAAGAATCCTCAATTAAAAGCTTCTTGATGGTTGCATAGCCGTGGTTTGCGCCCTTTATATCGTTTGACATAAAGAGACTCCACTGCTGAGCCGCAAAAAGAACGTCCACCTGAGACTTGATAGCCTCGGGAATATCCTTGTCAGCGGTCTGACCGGTCATAGTAACGCTGCGGTTTTCCATTTCAAAGGGAACGTCGTTGCCCTTATTGTCTGAAATCTTAATTTCAACGTCATTTTTAAGGAAATGCAGATCGTATGTCAGCTGAGTGGGCATCTCCTTGCAGTATTCATAAAGATATTCGTAGTCTGAAATCTTCTCGCTTATGGCAATAGCGCACTCAAGCTGGTTTCCGTCTGCATAGACCGTGTAGCTTGAGGGAACACAAACCTTATAGCTATAGGTTCTTATCTGCTGTCCCGCATCAAAGGATGCCTCGTTTCCTGCTCCGTCGTACAAAACGATCTCAGGAGAGGTGAGCGAGCGGATAGCATAGGTGACCATTCCGGTTTCCTCGTCCTTCTCTCCAACAAGCGCCTGACCGTTCATCTTCATTCCAACGGACGCGGGAAGCTCAATATCCTTATCGATAACGGCCGCCTCAACGCTCTTAACTTTCCATTTTTTAAAGTTGAAAACGATAAGCTTGGTCTTGGTCTCAGTATTTTCAAGAGTTACACGGGCAAAAACCTCTTCCCCGCATTTTATATTATAAACAAGGTCGCTGACGGAGGGATATTCCTCATAGCTGAACTCTCCAACCTTCAGCTTTGAACAAAGCGCTTCTATCTCCTGCTGCTTTACTTCATCGCTTTCAGCCTCGTAGGCATCAAAGGAAAGAACGCTCTCAAGCTGTCCCTTCTGCGCGGCAAGCTGTATGCTTTCTATCTGCTCCTCGATCTCTCTTTCAGGCTGGGTTCCCTCGTATTTAACGAGAAGACCTCTCACGTATAAAATACAAAGGCAGGAAAGCGCCAGCATCACCAAAAGAAAGCGCAAATAAGCCTTTTTAAAACTGTTTTTCTTCAAAGCCATCCTCCCAATCCATACTGTGCGAATTCAAACGCTTTATTACCCTTCATTATACTACAAATACAGGCTTTTTTCAATAAAAACTACAAATTGTAAAGTAAAACTTCAAACTATTTGTATGTCAATTTTACAACATCAATGTAAAATTACAGCTGTGTTTATGGTCAAAATCAACAAATTACAGTCTCTATTTTGTGAGAAAGTTAAAATGTAAACTATTTTTTTCAATTCCTTGAAATAATACCTCCGTTGGTGTACAATGGGG
>JAZQVW010000023.1:0-22304 GCA_045632025.1 Candidatus Avispirillum sp.
GCAGGCGAAACTCATCGTCAGCTTACTGAAGAACAGCTGAAGGCTGCCGGTATTAATCCCGGTCTCGTTCGCTTCTCTGTCGGCCTCGAAAACGTTCAGGACATCATCGACGACGTTGAACAGGCTCTCAGTCAGATCTAAGTAATATAATAGTTGGTGAGAATAATTGGGGGAGAACTTTTCCTCAAAAAGTTTCCCCCAGTTATCTTCACCAATTGTTATAATAATTAGACCAATAAAAAAGCCACTCGGAAGAGTGGCTTTTTTTGTTTATTAACCTGTAATACCGGAGCGCTCGATACCCTGAACGATGTACTTCTGTGCGAAAGCATAGATAAGTACGAGAGGAAGGATAATGAGGAGGCCGCAAGTATTAGTGATAGCAGCTGTAAAGAGGTTAGCTGCTGCGCCGGATACGTTAAGCATTGTAGGAATAGCTACGATATCGGGCATAAGTGTAGGACCGGTAGTTGTGAAGAATGTTTCTGTGTAGAAGTTATCTGTCCACTGCCAGGAGAATGCGAACATAAATACTGTGATAAGCATAGGAACTGACAGAGGAAGGATGATCTGCACGAAAGTTCTGAGAACGCCCGCGCCGTCAACGTATGCGGATTCTTCAAGCTCATCGGGAACGCCCTTAAAGAACTGTCTGAGAAGGAAGATGTACAGACCGTTCTTGAATGCAAGACCGGTAGCAGACAGGATCCAGAGAGGCCAGTAGGAGTTAAGGAGGTTCATAGATGTGTTCTCAAAGATAGCTATCTTATCAATCACACCGCCGCCGAGGAAGTTCATGATACCGAGGATATCGAAATATCTGAATTCCATGAACATGGAGAGCTTAAGTGTGGAATGAGGAACTACCATTGTGAATACTACAAGGAGGAAGAGAGCGCTGTTGAACTTGAACTTAAACTTCGCAAAACCGTAAGCGATGAGGCAGCACACGAATGTCTGAATAAGTGCGCAGGAGCCTGCAAGAAGCACTGTGTTGAGAAGCGCGGACAAGTAGCCGTTCTCTACGATAATAGCCTTGTATGTATCAAGTGTAGGATACTTAGGAATAAGTCTTACTGTTACATCTACAAAGTCCTGCGCGCTCATGAAGGAGGACGCGATCTTTGAATAGAAGGGGAACAGAATTACGTACGCTACGCCAAGAAGGAGAAGGAATCTGAAGAGGAACCAAACTATGTTCTTAACTGTGTACATGTTAAGCCATTTAGCCTTCAGTCTTTCCATAAGGGGTGTACGATCGAATTCCACTTTAATCTTGTTCTTGGACTCCTTGATCTTGGGAGCCTTAGTTGCCTGATTTGTCATTTTATCGTACCTCCTCTCTTAGTCTCTTCTCTGATAGAATACTACAGAACTGAATATACCTGCTACAACTGCAACTATAAGAATTACAACGAGGAAGTACATCCAGGACATTGCAGAAGAAAGAACGTTACCGGAACCGGGTGTTGCATAAACTTCTGCGATGTAGTTCATTACTTCGTTACTTTCAGATGTGAACGAGTCGATGATTGTGTAAACTGCGTTTACAAGGATCATAGGAGAAATCATAGGAAGTGTGATCTTCCAGAATGTTTCCCAAGCGGATGCGCCTTCGATCTGGCAGGACTCATAGATTGCAGGGGAGATACCCTGGAGACCTGAGAGGAAGATAAGCATCTGTACACCGGAACGGTTTACGATATCGAAGATATTGTTAACCATGTCTGTTACATATGTTGCAAGCTCGCTACCTACGATCATATTGTCGAAGAGGTTCTGCAGGTCAGCTGCGGAAACGATTTCCGCTGCTGCACTTGAACCTGCACCTGTATCGATCGCGCCGCCTTCCTGGCCCATCATATTAGTGAGAGCGTTTCCGGCGTCGATATCTGCGATAAGTCCTGTTGAAAGAATAACAGGGATGAAGAATATTGCTCTGAACGCTGCACGGCCGATCATCTTCTGGTTAAGAAGGATAGCGATGAACAGTGAGAACAAGAGGATCGTAGGAATATCTACGATAAGGCTTGTGATACCGTTTGTGAGCGCTGTAACGTATTCTTCGGAGAAGAGGGCTGTCTTATAGTTCTGAAGACCAACCCAGATGAGGTCGTAACCACCACCACTGATAACCTTGATCTCGTGGAAGCTGTACTTGATGGAGTCTGCAATGATGGGGAGGTATACGAGAATGAATCCAAGGAGGAAAGGAGCTATGAAAAACCAACCAGCCTTAGACTTCTTAGCCTGAAGAGAAGCGCCTTTGCTCTTCTTCTTTACTACGCCGAGTTCTTTATCACTTTTTTTACGTAACATTTAAGCTTCCTCCTTTCAACCTTCGATTTTAATGAAGCCGAGTGCATCAACTTCATGTGTCTTACCTTCGCTTGTAGTTGCAATTACAGGGAAGGAGTTGTAGTTAACGATGAACTTTGTGCCGTTTTCGTATTCAACGTATACGATAGAGCCGCTCTCTACAACGTATCCTGCGTCCTCAGCAACATCCTCGTCCTTAGCGTTGAACTTACCGCCGAGGAACTGGTGGTCTACAACCTTAGATGTCTGAACGTCTGCAAGTGCCTCGTTGATGAATGTGTAGTAGTTTACGATATCGTCCTTACAAATTTCGTAAGATACGGAGTAATACTTGTTGTATTCATCGGATTCCTTGAGAGCTGTTGTGTTCTGATAGCAGAGTGTGAAGTAGAGTGCAGAACCTGTTTCAATTGCCTTAAGAAGTGTCTTCTGAACGTCGCCTTCCATATTGATAGCGCTGCCGGAATAGTTTGTATATCCGTGGAGAACCATTGTTACGAAAGGAACTGTTTCACTTGCACGAAGCAGGTTACTGGAGTCTGTTGCGATATCGATGATGTGGTCTGCGTAAGGTACAGCGTAAGCGTTACCGCCGTTTACCATAACGCTGTACTTTTCATCGAGCTTTGCAAGAAGCTCAACTGTTGCAGCCTTGGAGTCCTCACGGTTGTAAGGATCTTCATCATCAAAGTCGGAGTTAAGGTCTGTACCAAGTGTGGATACGGAAACACCCTGTGCACCGTAGCCGGAGTAGTTAGCATCAAACTTATCGTAGAAGTAGTCATATACTGTTGCAGAAATTGCAAGAGCATAGTCGGAATCAAACTCCTGGATAGCTGCGTCATACTCTCTCTTGGACATATATCTGTCGTCGATAGACTTAACGAGGTGCTTCTTTTCGGAAACGCCGTCGAACCAGTCTGCAAGACGCTGGTATGCAAAGTCGAATTCGGGATATACGCCGAAGCCCTTTTCAGTTGCGTAGCTGAGAAGATCCTTGAAGCCTTCCTCGCCGCCAACAACCTTTTCCCAGTTAAGCTTTGCAAGATATGTGTTGTCAAGACCGCCGTTATAATAGCCTGTGAGTCTGAAATTGATGTTACCAACACCCTTTTCAGAGAGCTCGTTGTACATGGACTTAACGTCTTCAAATGTTGTAAGAGCTGTATCAACTGTTACGGGGAAGCTCATTACACGGTCTGTGGTCTGAATTGCACCGAATGTTTCGATGTAGAGGGGCATATCCTTCTTAACATCTTCTGCCTTGAGCTGCTCAATAGCACCGATGCCTTCAAGATGGTCCTGATAAGCCTTAGCCATACCTACGTATGAAGCATCATAGGACTTACCGTTTTCAAACTCTGTTCCGAGAAGAACATACTGGATTCTGTAAGAACCTGCATATTTTCTGGAGGAAGTTACTGTAAGTGTGGAGTTGGAGCCTACAGAGATGGAGTCTGCAAGGTTATAGGAGTCGGAAGGACGGGGATAGAACATAGGATATACGTTGTTATAAACGTGGATCTTACCGCCGTTTTCGCACATGAGGTTGGCCATTGAGTCACCCTCTGTGATGATTGCGAGGTAGCCCTTGTTTTCAACAACCTTCTCTGTTGTTGCATTAGCGCCGAAGCCTGTCTTAACTTCTGTTTCCTTTGTTTCAACAACGCCCCAAACAGGCATTGTCATTGTCTCTGTGTGCTGACCGGAGATGGAGTGGTAAGCATAGTCTGCGCCATACATCTGACCGGACACGTTATATGTCTGACCTGCAACGTCCTCAAATCGAATGAGTGTACCGCTACCGTCAGGAATGAGAGAATAACCCTGGTTTGTGCCTCTGCCGCTACCCATGTAAGGAAGCATTGTGATGGACTTAAGTGTGTATGTAGATTCGTCGAAACGGATACCGTTTGCAGGGAGTCTTGCTTCAAGACCTGTTTCGTTGATGGTGTATTCGATCGCCATCTTGAAGTTAGGAGGAGCAATATCCTGAACTACGTAGTCACAGTCATTGTGGTCCTGCTCCATTTCCTCGTATGTGTAGAGGGGGCAGTATGTCTTGATGATCTGCTCAATGTCCTTGAGCTCTTTTGCGGAGATATCTGTTTCACAAACGTAAACTGCAAACTTCTTTGTGATGGGGAATGCAGCCTGCATTTCCTTTACAAGGGACTCTGTGAGTGTTACGTCATTAGGGTCCTTGATGGAGTAGAAGGACATAACGAAGTTGAGGTCCTTCTCGTTTGTGATGTTGTTCATGATCATAGACTCGAAACGAGCCTTGGAGATCATACGGGGAACGAGACGAGTTGTCAGAAGTTCACCGATAGCGTACTCAACACGAATACCGTTCTTGATATTCTTATAATTGATCTGACCCAGAAGAGCAGCGTCTGTATAAGAATACATTGTCTTCTCAACACCGTTGTAGGAGTATGTTACTGCGAGCTGAGAGAGAAGCTGCTGCTTTGTAGCCTTAGAAGCGTAGTTAGCAACTGCAAGATCATAAGGATTGGAGAAGATGCCTTCGCCTGTTTCGGGGTTTACAAGTGCTACTTCACCTGTGAACTCTTCAAACCAGAGCTGGAAGCCGTTCTGCTCGCGAACAAGTGTCATATCCTTAAGCTTATTGCTGCCTGTCTTGTACTCTTTTGTGAGGTAATCGATCTTGGGAGATCCGTCCTCTTTGATCTTATCCTCGTAAGCTGCTGCTGCAGGAACTGCAGAAGCATAAGCTGTGATGCAGATGGAGCCAAGAACTGTTAAAAGGGCCAGGAGTGCTGATAATATTCTTTTTGCGTTCATTATTCTTTTTCTCCTTTCCCTTACATTCGATATTGAATTTCATCAATGATACCGTAAACAAACGTAAACATCTTAGAAAGAAGAGTTGTAAACAGAACTGCTACGAACATGATGAAGATCATACCAACGATTGTACCAAGTACAGTTACGATATTCTTACCAAATGTGTATCCGTGTGTGGACATCATACCGAAGAACAGGAGCATACCTGCCCAGAGGAAGCCGATTGTTGTAAGCATACTAACAAGGGATGCCTCTTCTGCTACAAGGAAGTTGGAGCAGAATGTTCCGGGGATGATTACAAGAGGCAGAGGTGTGAGAGAGAAGCATGTTGCAGTGAATACGTCACCGAAGTTACCTTCACCCTCAAAGAGTGTTGTAAGACACCAGTTTGCAATGATCCAGAGCATTACGGGAACTGCTACTGATGCAAGTGTGAGATAGAGGCTATCGGATGTGAGCTCCTTGGAGTTGTGGATATAGCCTGTACCTACTGTCTGATAGAAGAATGAAAGAATTGTTGCAAGCAGGATAAGGAAGCCGCTGCGTACAGAGCCGCGCTTTTCATGCTTGAGGTCCCAGAAACCATCGAAGGGATGGAAGATCACGTAGAAAGCATACATGATTTCTTCTGTGATGCTCTTCTGACCAACCTTGAGAGAAACAGCCTTATTCTTCTTGCCTGCATAGCCGAAGAACTTGAGAACTGCTACAAGGAATACGATGATAACTACGGGAATTACAAGGAAGTACTTGGAGATCCAATCTTTTCTAACTTCCTTATAGGAATCGGAATATCCTGCGGAGTCGTAAGCAACTCTGAAGTATTCCATAGCATTTTCATAGTCGCCATCGCGGGACATAGCCTTTGCGATACCGATATATGCAATGTCAAAGTTGTTGTTACGCTTCAGAATTTCTGTCCAGCCTTCAACTTCCTTATCATAGAGACGGAGGTTCTGGCTTTCAAGAGCAGAAATAAGTGTGTTACCGTATTCTGTTCTACGGTATACTGTGAAGCTTGCGTTGTCCTTATCAAGAAGGAGAAGGTCGTTACCGTTGTAAGCAACAGCCTTGATTGTGGAGATAGAACCTACCTGGCTACCGGAGTCACCGAAAGCGAAGAGGAGGTTACCCTGGCTGTCGTATGTAAATACCTTAGAACGCTTATCGTCGATGATGGACCATGTGCCCTCGGGACCTACGGCTGCGTCAACGATGGAGGAAGCGCCCTGGATCTTACTTGTTGCGGATGTGGAGACCTTAACTTCACCGGAAGGAGGATAGAAGCCGTTACGTGTCATAACGTCTGTACCGGAAGCGTTGAGCTTCTTTACAGGAGCCAGTGAGCCGCCCTTATCCTTACCCATGATAGCGTTCTGCTGAGCCGCTTCATCGATGGAGTTTGTTGTAACGTAAAGGAAGTTATCCTTATCGATTGTGATGTTGTTATACTCAGTTGATGTAACTGTTTCTTCGCTTTCAGAGTTCTTGCTGATGAACTTCCAGATAGCCTGCCAAGCTGTTACAGTTGCCTTCTGCGCACCGATAAATCCGTAGAATGCGCCATCGATACCCATTACGATGATACCTTCGTATGTTGTGGAGGATACGATGAACATTCTTCCGTAGGAGTCAACTGCGAGAGCTACGGGCTTATAAATGGAGCCTTCTGCGAAGAGGTTAGATTCGGGCTTGCCAACTGTCATTACGAAGTTGCCATCGTGGTCGAAGAGAACGATTCTGTTATTATCTGTATCACAGATATAAATGTACTTATCGTTTACGAACACGCCGGAGGGATTGTTGAATCCATCGGGAACACCCTGCTCATTTACGAATGATTTAATTGTTCTAACGGATCTGTAGTACTGATTAAGTACGTGAACGCAAGCATTTGTTGCGTCTACAATGTATACATAGCCGTTTTCATCAACTACCATATCGCGGAGCTCGCCAAAGCTTGCACCAGCGATAGCGCCGTCTACAACCTTATCAGGTGTATAAGCATCGGGAGAAGTGAGAACGAAGCCTGTTGAAGAATATGTATATGTCTGATAGGGAGCTGCCGCTGCCACGGGAGTAGCAAACACCATGAGCAGACACATAGCTACGAGTAAAACTCTTATTGCTTTTTTCATTCTGCTCCTCCTTAGTCTTTCATACCACTTGTTGCCATTGTTTCAATGATGTTACTCTGAGAAACAACGAATACGATGATAGGCACGATCAGCATAATAACTGTTGATGCAGAAACCGCACCCTGACGAACGATACCTGCGGAAAGAACCTGGCTCATTGCATAGTTAAGAGTCTTGAGCTCTTCACTCTGAATGAAGATGGATGCACCTGTGTTCCAGAGGCCCTGGAAGGAGTTAACGATAAGTGTTAACCAAGCGGGCTTAACAAGAGGCATCGCGATAGACCAGAATGTTCTGAATTCGCCTGCACCGTCAAGACGCGCACTTTCAAGCATTTCTGTTGAAATGTTTGCGTCGATAAACTGCTTCATAAGATACAGACCGAGAGTTGAAGCCCATGTAGGAAGGATGATCGCCCACTGGCTGTCCATAAATCCGAGCTTTGTGAGGATTACGAACTGGAGTGTACCTGCAACTGCAGAGGAGATCATAAGGGACTTAACGATCAGCTGGAAGAAGAATCCGTGTCCGGGGAAAGGAATCTTAGAGAGCGCATATGCACAAAGAGAACCGAGGATAAGGTTACCTGCTGTACCCATAAATGTGATATACACTGTGTTGAAAATGTATCTTGAGAAGGGAACCCAGGATTCGCTCATAAGGTTGAACAAATCTGCAAAGTTCTGGAACGTAGGATTGATTACGTAGAACTTAGGAGGGTAGTAGAACAGCTCATCAAGAGGCTTGAGAGACTGTATAAGTACATAGTAGAGAGGGAGGAACATTACCACACCGAGAGCGAAAAGCAGAAGTGTGATACCAAAGTCGCCTCCGGATGAGCGGTTAAGAACCACTCTATGACGTCTTGTTCTTAATTTCTTACTCATCTTACTTACCTACCTTTGACAATGCGCGGTTGATTGCCATGTTCGCGCCGATCTGGATAAGGAACAGCACGAAGGAGATGGCACTGGCATAACCGAACTCCATACGTGAACCGGAATACTCACCAAGGTGATGTGTAAGTGTGTAACCTACGTAGCCTGTAGGAGGATCGCCGGCCATGGATGTTACAACGCCGCCAAAACCAAATGCGCCTGTGATGGAAAGAACTGCGGAGAACATCAATGTTTCTTTCATGTTGGGAAGAGTTACGAACCAAAGCTCCTGCCAACGGTTTGTGATGCCGTCAACCGCTGCAGCCTCGTACTGTGCGCGGTCAACACCCTGGAGACCTGCGATAGATGCAAGGAATCCTGTGTTAAGAGACATCCACAAGGAGATGATGATACAGAGGGGGAAGATATACTGCTCTGTCTGGAACCAACGGATAGGTGCGTCGATGAGACCGAAGTTCATCAACCAACCGTTTACAAGACCGTAAGCGTCAGATGAGAAGATATAGCTAAAGATTGTATATGCACTACCTGTAAGAGAAGGTGCATAGAATACGAGTGTTACAAATGCTCTTACCTTGGGATCAAGCTCGTTGATGAACCAGGCAATTGCAAATGACATGATGTATGACGCGGGACCAACTACTACGGCGAAGAGGATTGTGTTCTTCAGCGCTGTGATGAAGAGGTCGTCATTAAGGAACAGTGTGATAAAGTTCTGGAATCCAACAAAGTTCGGTGTCTGAAGGAGGTTCCAGTCCGTAAAGCCTACGAAAACGGATGCAAATACGGGGATAACGGTGAACACGAAGAACAGAATCATAAAGGGGATAGTCATAAAGTATCCGGCTTTATACTGTTTCATCAGATGCCATGTCCACTGCGCTTTGCTCATATTGTGCACCGCAACAGTTTCTTTTTTCTTTGACATTTCTCTTTCTCCTGTTTAAATTTTTGGTAGGAGCAGTGGCTTGTGGCTCCGCTTCTGGCGATCCGGGAGCCATCAAGCTGTTCCTCCTGATTTATTTTTTGCTTATATAATTAACTATATAATAATAAGGAAGAGTTTTTACTGCTCTGTCCATTCCTTGTAGGAGAGTTTTGTTGTTCCGTGGTTAACTTCCTTTTCCCACTTTTCGTGAGATTCAATGGAAACGTTGTGCTCTTCCATCCAGTTTCTGAATGTATACTCAGCATCTTCGATATCTCTGATCGCTGTGTTGTCACTAACGTCTGTGCCACGCTCGGAAGCCCAATATGCTCTCCACTCAGCTGTGGTTTCAAAGCCTGTGTAATCCTTGATAGCCTGCCACTCGTCGTCGATCATAAGGTCGAACTCTTTTCTCTTTCTTGTGATTTCCTTATTAATGTCGGAAACGTAGGAGAGAAGCTCATCGGAGGGGTCAGCACCCTGTGTTGTTGCAGAGTTGAATGCGAAGGATACGTAACGAGCTACGAAATAGTCACCGGGGAAGTATTCGATAGCAAATGTATCAGAGAATACCTTCTGAAGTGTCTTATATTCGTTTTCTGTCCATGTAAGCTCTGCCATTGCTTCGATGTTGGAAAGTGCGGACTTACCGGAAGGACCGAGAAGTGCAACCATTTCGTTAGCGTAGTCTACCTGATAATCCTTATCGGAATACCAATCAAGGAAGTCCCAAGCAAGCTCTTCATCGTTACAGCCTCTGGGCATTACTACACCGGAAATGAAGGATACGCAGGAGTGGTCTACCTCACCTGTTTCCTTGTTCAGTGTACCGGGGATCTCATAGAAGCCCCAAAGTCCTGAAATTTCGGGAGCGAATACCTGAAGTGTATTATAAAGGTCAAGACCTGAAACGATAACGGGCATCTCACCTGTCTTGAATCGGTTGGAACCGTCAAAGTTTACGGGGAGAGAATACTGTGTGAACATATTGCACATGTACTCGAAGGAGTCGAGTGCAAGAACGGAGTCAAAGTTGTTTGCCATACCCTCGTCTCTCCAGTAGGAACCGCCCTGCTGATAGAGGAAGAGAGAGAAGTCGGAAGCCATACCGATTTCCATGTTGTTGAACTGGAGCACGGGAACCATGGACATCATATCGTCCCATGTTTCGGGAACGCTGAGGCCAAGCTGGCTGAGAATGTCGTTACGGCAGAACATGAAGTAAGGAACCTGACCTACGGGAACTGCATATGTTTCGCCGTAAAGTGTGATCGGAACCTTCGCAGATTCGGAGAATCTGGACATTACTTCATCAAATGTATCAAATTTATTAAGAGGAACGATCGCTCCGCGGATGGCCATTTCCATAGGAGACTGGGAGTCGATGGAAACGTCAGGGCCAACGCCTGCAAGAACGGACTGGAGAAGAACGCCGCCTGCTGTAAGCTTAAGCTCAACTGCTGCGCCTGTTTCCTTTGCAAAGCCTTCATTGATGAGGTTCTTGATGATCTGAGCCTGGTCACGACCACTGGATGTCCAAACAGAAAGTGCACCTGCTGAGCTGTCTGTACCAATGGAGTTGTAATCAGCATAGAAGCTTGCGAAGAACTTCTGCATCTCATAAAGGAATGCCTGCCAGCTGCTTGCATTTGCTTCGGGAAGCTCACTGCCTGCGGGCTGGATCATAATGTAGTCAAGCTCAACGAACTGGCTTGATACGTTTGTCATCCATGTACCGAGGGAGGAGATCCACTCCTTGAGTGAGCCGAGGTTTGCTGCGATCTCAGCTTCATCAGTTGCCATTCTTTCTACAAGAACTGCAGCCTGCTCAAGTGTTGCTGTGTTATCGGACTTAAGTCCGTTCATTTCTGAAATGTAATCAACTGCGCTTTCAAGTGCAATTGCCTGTCCGCCAAGGTTTACGATAACCTCGGGCATGATACGGCTGAGACCGTAGTCACGGTTTACGTCAGGATCGTTACCTGTGAGCTTAAGAATGCTCATGTAGTCATCGTTAAGGTCGTCGATGATCTGGTCAACGCGGCGGATGATCTCTGCCATGTTACCAAGAGTTACTTCAAGCTCGATAACGTATGTTTCGCCTTCCTCAAAGTAGAACTGGAAGGAATCGTATCCGTCTGTAAGGGGAGCAACCTGCCAGTCGCTGCTGTAATCAAAACGGAGGTTCTTTGCTTCTTCGAAGGGATACTCACCGTTGATCTTGATGCTTCTGGATGTGTACATACCGTTTACAGCATCCTGTCTGTATCTTGTTACGATATCGTAAAGACCGGATGATGTGCAAGTGAATTCGTATCTGATCCACTTACCGGGACTTGTCCACTTGTCGCCACCGATCGTGTTTCTCTTGATAAGTGTTGAATGCTGGGGGCTTGTGATCGCAGAAGAGAGGTCGTAGATAGGATAGATCATTACGGAGCTTGCGCTGTGAGGCATTTCCGCTTCAATGAAAAGTCCTTCGCCCTCTGCCGCTGTATAACCCTTTTCTTCATACTCCTTGAGAACATCCTTATATGTACGTGTTCTTTCAACAGAATGGATCTTAACGGAAGCAACAGCTACGTTTTCACGAACACCCTGGAGAGAGATAACGTTTTCACCCTCGTTCATGTAGAACTCAAGGGGAGCTGTGTAGTGTCCGTAGAAATCCTTCATTGTGTATGTTTCCCAAGTAGCAACTGTGCTCATCTCAGGTGCAAGCTCGTTTCCGATTGCATCAAGAGGGAATGCATCTTCTCTTGTTTCACCTGCATAGTCATACACCCATGTTCTCTGCATGGAGATATAACGAGCCTCGCTATAGGGAATGATTCCGTTAAGTCTGAACAGTCTTTCGATATCAGCCTTAGACTGGTCAACTGCGGAATATTCAAACGTTACTGTATACCAACCGGCTTCGGGAATATCAAACTTCCATGCAACCGTTCCTTCGGCAGGAGTTACAACAGCTTCAACGCCGTTTACCTTCTTAACCTCTACCGCAGCGTCAGTAGCATCGGCGTCGTAATCGGCACCATCAACTGTTGCCTCAAAGTCGCCCCAATCCTCGTCGGTCTTGTCCTTATCTTCTACGTAGCCGTACTTGGATTTGTACGCCTCATAAGAGATCAGGTTCATAGACTCAGCCATTTCCTGGAGAGTCTCATTGCTATCGATGATATCACTCTTATCACCGGTTGCCGAACTGCCAGTGTTTGCAGCACCAACTGTCAATCCGGAGCCAATCAGCATCACAGCAGCCATAAGCAGCGCTATCAGCTTTTTGGTCTTGTCTTTCATAGTACCATTCCTCCTGAAACTATTATTTACGCAACTTAAAAATTGCAAATATTGTTTTGCGCTTTTACACGCACTTCCTCCGCTTCAGCCGACTGCCGACGGCCTGGCAGATCAGGGCACAAAACTGTGTTTTATCCCCATAATATATTACAATAATTATACTCCGAACCCATTTCTATGTCAAGTTTTCCAACATATTATGTACTTATATATAGACAAGCATTTTTCGCTCATTTTATGCTTTTTATTGCCATAATTTACATAAATTGGATTTGTTCACAATTTCATTTCACATCCCACCCCTCCCCTTCTTGGGTGTGGTAAATTATAGTTACTTTTTTCACGAAAATACTGTTGTTACAGCTATTTCACGCCCCTAAATGTTGTGCTGTAAATCCGTTTTGTCAGTTTTATTTACTCAATTTGTCTTTGTTTCTAAAATATGAACCTTTTGTAAATGTAAAAAAGTGATGCTATTTTTTGTGAATATTTCACATATTTTGGAGGTAATTTTTTCACCTTGTACGACTTCCACAAATTATTAACGAATTGTAACTATTACGGTAACTTTTTGTTAATTAGCTGTTTTGAGAGACATTTTTTACCATTTTGCGCCAATCATAGCGACGCAACCGCCCGCAAGTCCCGACGAAGTCAAGGGCACAAAAAACGAAGCAATTTTTATTAAATTGTTACTTTTGGGTAAAATAATCTCATCAGCTATTGCAATTCTGTTCATTTATGATATACTAACAATAGAAAAATAGCTGCATTTTTGCAGTTAGTAATAAAAGGAGACCGATTTTATGAAAAACGAAGAAAAGCGCGTTAGTATTTTTAAGGTTGTTGCGATCTCCGCAGCAGTTGCCCTTTTCATATTCGCAACACTTGTAATTCTCTACAAGTTCTTTAAGAAGTACTTCAAGATTTCCTTCGATTGCGGCGATTGCGATTCCTGCTTCCAGGATTGCTTCGGCAGCGACTTTGATCCTCTGGGCGATTGCGACGAGGACTACGCTCCCGAATGCACACTTTGCGATGAAGCTGACGAAGAAGAAGCTGAGTAATTCTTAGCATCATTAAAATAGCGTCCCGAGCCGCCAGAGCGGCTTGTGATCCATGCTAAATGAAAAAACGGGGCCGATTTGGCCCCTTTTCATTTATCTACCTTACTATAGAAAGGATTTTCCTAAATGAAAAGAAAAATAACAGCACTTCTCGCTCTTATTCTCGCCCTTTCACTTGCCTCCTGCAATAAAGCTCAGAGTGGCGACGAGGAAACAAAAGCTCCCTCGGATTGGAGAAACTCAATAGAATACGAGGGCAACTTCTACGTTAACAGCAAAACAAAGCTTCTTTACGCCCTTGATAAGGGCACTATCACCCTCTGGGATAATGCAGGAAACGGCGAAAAGCTTCAGGTGCTTGATTATAATTCCGCAGAATCCACCGCCATCGAAAGCCTTGATATTAAGGACTTTAACGGCGACAGCTCAAATGATATCTCAACCATCTTCTCAGAAAACGAAGAGGGCAAGAAATACAATCTTTGGCTCTGGGACTCCGCTAACGGTAAATACAAGGAGGTCAAGGGATACAGAAATATAAACAACCCCGTCATCTCCGAGGACTGCACCACAGTTACAGGAACTCTCGACAGAGGAATATTCGGCGTTGTGACCTCTGTTTATACCTTTACAGATGCGCTTACCATCGAAGAAAGCTCTGTTACAGTTGCAAACTCAGAAGGCATCGCAAATGATATTGCAACCGCTTTCTCACTTGATAACGTAGTTCTCGGCGAAGGACAGGCCTTCATCCAGTCCTCCCCCTGCACAGTTTACGTTGCAGACGACAAGGCATATATCGCTCACACCTCAAACGGATATTGGTATATTGATATCGGCTGTGTTGGCGTATACAAGGCTATAAACGATAATAACGGCGCATACGCTGCAGGCTTTTACGTTGACGAGGCAGGCGAGATCGCCGACGTTTGCGCAGCCCTTTACGAATGTAAGCCAGAGGAGCTGACGATTACCGAAACAAGCATCGGCAATATACTTCCCTGCTCCTACGACGAGGAGGGAAACGTTATCCCCTCAACCGATATAGCGATCGATGCATCAAGCGGCGAAGAGGTCAAGGGATATACCATTGAGCGCAACGGCGAAACTCTTTGCATTATACTGAAGGCAGATAACTCTGCCTATTACGTCCTTGATCCCAATCTCTCCGGTGACAACTACTTCCATATGGTTGCACTTACGGGAGAATCCAAGCTTGTTGACAGAACTGCAAGCAATTTCTACACAAAATAACAAGAAGGTGTCCCCATTGAAATATAACTACCATACCCATACCGCAAGATGCAACCATGCAGGCGGAACAGACCGCGAGCTTGCAATTGCCGCATACGAAAACGGCGTTCGCGAGCTCGGCTTTTCCGACCACGTTCCTCAGATAGGCTTTGAGGGCGTGTTTGACTCCTGGTTTCGTATGAAGCCCGGCGAAACCGCCGAATACTTTGCATCCATTGAATCTCTGAGAGAAGAATTTGACGGAAGGATGAATATCCTCTCAGGCTTTGAGGTTGAATATTACCCGAAGCACTTTGAGGCACTCTGCGAGCATATCGCCCCCTTTGATCCCGATTATATCATTCTCGGCCAGCACTTTGTTAACAACGAATACGACGGAGTTTACGTCGGTGCTCCCGGATGCGACGAGGAGAACCTTTTCAAATACGTCGAGCAGGTAGAAGAAGCTCTGAAAACAGGACTCTTTACATATCTTGCCCATCCCGACCTTCCCAACTTCAGCGGAAACGAGGATTCTCTCAAAAAGGCCTTTACTAAGCTTTGCGAGATAGCCAAAGCGGCAAACGTTCCCGTTGAATGCAATCTCCTTGGACTTCAGGGGAATAGATGGTATCCCAAGAAAAGCTTCTTTGAAGCAGCGGCAAAGGTCGGATGCGACGTGGTGCTGGGACTTGACGCCCACTCCCCCGCCGCATTCAGTTGCGAAAAAGATGAAAAATTTGCTCTTGAAATGCTCCGCAATTGCGGTATAATACCTATAGAAAAGCCAATATTAAGGAGACCCTTTTAAATGAACCACCAGAACATAATCCTCATAGGCATGCCCGGATGCGGAAAAAGCACGCTGGGAGTGCTTCTTGCAAAAACTCTTCTCAAGGGATTTGTTGACACAGACCTTATCATTCAGGAAAGAGAAGGTAAGGAGCTTTATAAAATAATCGCGGAAAAGGGCAAGGATGCCTTTGCCGAGATAGAAAATAAAATAGTTTCACAGGTGACCTTCAAAAACTGCGTTGTTGCAACAGGCGGCAGCGTTGTTTTCGGAGAGGACGCCATGCGAAATCTCAAGAAGCAGGGCACGGTCGTTTATCTCAAGCTTCCCCTCAGCGAGATCGAGCGCAGAGTCAGAAACATCAAGACACGAGGCATCGTTATGGCACCCGGAATGACTCTTGCAAACGTTTTTGAGGAAAGAGCACCTCTCTATGAGAAATATGCCGATATTACGGTGAATTGCTCAAGAGCTCCTCTTGAAAAAACTGTTGAAAAGATAATGAAGGCAATAGGACACAAAATCTGAACAACAACAAAAAGGCGCACTTAAAAAGTGCGCCTTAATCTATGATATTTTCTCTTTCAAACAAAGGAGATTCGAAAAACTCTTTCAAGGTTATTTCAAATCCTTCGCATATCTCATATATGATACGAATCTTCATACTGGGGAAAGTGCAATTTATTATCGTGCTCAAAGTAGATTGCGGAACTCCACTTTTTATGGACAGAGCATACTGAGTCATCCCACGCTCTTTGCAAAGCTCCTTTATTCTTTTTGAAATAGCTTCGTTCAACTGCATAAATAACACCTATACTTCGTTTACTTGATATAAGTATAGGTATTTATTATCCCAAAATACTTCGTGTACTTGATAATTGCAATATATTAGTGTAGAATAGTTAATGAGGTGATAAATTATGATATGCGAAAACGATTATTGTATTTATTGGGAAAACAACACTTGTATTTTGGATGAAATTGAATTAGATAACGTTGGTATGTGTGCAAGCTGTATAAGAGTCAGTATACCTGAAGAAATATTGAATGACCTTCGCGAAAAACAACTCAAAGAACTAGAAAATATTGTGGGAGATGATTTTTGATAAAAACTCACCTACCCTTCGGTCTGTGCTCCGCACAGCCAACTCCACTAAGCAAGGGGAGCCTTTTTTTGACACAAAAGCCCTGCATCGTTTGATGCAGCGCTTTTTTACGTGCATACCGATCAGTATGTTTTTATCGACCTTTTATAAAAAAGGTCGCGGGTTTTAGGGCAGCGCCCTAAATAAATTATCACAACTCAGTTTTTGCAATAGCGCAAACAAGGTCGAGGCACGCATCTGCGTCCTTTGTGTCGATCTGCTCGTTTGCTGTGTGGATATATCTTGTGGGAACGGATATCGCGCCAACCTTGCAGCCTGCCGCAGCCATCTGGATAGCAGCTGTATCTGTTCCGCCTGCTGTCAGCACCTCGCGCTGCCACTTGATATGGTTTTCATCAGCGATCTCGCTCATCTTCTTAACAAGGGCGCCGTCGCAGATAACACTGGAATCCTTGATCTTGATCGCCGCGCCACCGCCAAGAGAAACAGCCATGGGCTTTGAGCCGTGTCCGTCACCTGTTGCAGTTACGTCAATGGCAATACCAAAGTCGGGTCGGCATCCGAATGCCGCAACTCTTGAGCCGCGAAGGCCAACCTCCTCCTGAACGGAGAACACAAACGTGATATCGTTCTTAAAGCTCTCAGCCTCTCTTGCCGCCGCCATAAGGATCGCGCAAGCGATCTTATCGTCAATGGGTCTGCCGCAGATACGGCTTCCGCGAAGCTTTGTATAGGTGCATTCAAGTGCGAAGGTGTCACCTGTCTTGACCAGCTTTTCAGCCTGCTTCTTATCCTTTGCGCCGATATCAACGATGAACTTTTCAGCCTTGAAATCGTCACTCTTAAGTCCCTCCTCGGGAACCATGATTCCGCGAAGTCCGTTTGCGAAAACCACCTTGGAATATGCCGCCGCAACGAAATTAATTCCGCCGATGGGAGCAAAGTGGATAAAGCCCTTATCGTCGATAGTAGTTACGATAAAGCCGATCTCGTCCATATGAGCGCAGAAAAGAAGCTTCTTTCCCTCGCCTGCCTTGTGGCAGATAAGGTTTCCGAGAGCATCGATTCTGCAATCGTCAAAATATTTTTCCATCTCGCCCTTGATATAGAGGGCGATCTTTTCCTCAGAGCCGGAAACCGACTGGATCTTTATAAGTTCTCTCAAATAATTAAGCATTTTCAGATACCCCCATTTTATCTAAGATTGCAAGAGCAAGTCTGTACATAGATTCATAATCCTCAGCCGCAATAACGTCGCAGGCTGTGTGGATATATCCGCAGGGAGCGGAAATAGCGGCGCATTTAACGCCCTCGTGGGATCGGTTGATATGGCTGGAATCGTTACCGCCGGAAACGTATTTCTTTATCTGGCAGGGGATCCCGTTTTCGCGGCCGACCTCAAGAATAAGATTGGTGAACTCCTTATCATAAATGGTCGTTCTGTCAATAAGGGAGATGGCTCCGCCCTCTCCGCGTACAGCAACACGGGATATTTCGGGAACACCGTAAATATCAGCAACAGCAGTTGCTTCAAAAACAAGAGATTTATTGGGGCGGATCTTATGAGCAACAGTCTTCGCTCCCGAAATGAGGACCTCCTCGCGGCCTGTGAATGCAAAATAGACGTCAAAGGGAAGTCTTTCCTCTCTTGCATAGATCTCTCGCATAAGTCTTATCATAATGGCACAGCCAAGTCTGTCGTCAAGAGCCTTCGCCTTAAGAAGCTTTCCGCCCTCGCCAAACTGAATGAAATCAGACTCAAAGGTTGCAAAATCGCCTATCTTAACGTGCTTTTCAGCCTCTTCCTTAGAAGCCGCGCCGATATCGATATAAAGCTCGTCCATTTCGGCTGCCTTGTCTCTGTCGCCTCTGCCAACAGTATGGATGGGCTTAAGGGCAACAACTCCGCGAACCTGAGCGTTTTCATCGCCAACCTTAACTCTTCTGCCTGCCACAACTCTCGTGTCGGGACCCATCATTGAGGAAAAGCAAAGAAGTCCGTCGTCGCGGATCTCGCGGATCATAAGACCAACCTCGTCCATATGAGCCGAAAGCATAACTTTTTCGTCCGTTTTGCCGTTTCCTTTTATAAGCGCAACAACTCCGCCCATTCTGTCAGGAATAAGCTCATCATACGCACCCGCTATATTCTCTTTTATCATCTCTGCAACTCTGCCCTCGCATCCGGACGGACCGAACTCAAGGCAAAGAGCGCGGAGAAGCTCCATTTTATCAAATATTTTCATAATTTCTCTCCTCAGCGCCTTTTATATAAAGAACTCCTTATCGCACGCCGCAAGCTTGAATATATTTGCCGCAGCCTCAACGTCCGAAAGGTCTATAATCTCATTATAGGTGTGCATTCCCGAAAGAGGCACGCTGACTACCGCTGTGGGAATACCGTCGCCGCAAACCGTAAGAGCAGAAGCATTAGTTCCCGTGTTTGTTGCGTCAACAGTTTTCTGCAGCTTGATCTCTGCGCCTTCAGCAAGCTTTATAAGGCGATTTGTGAGATATCTGTCTGTCACGGCAGAAAGAGAAACTGCCGCGCCCTCGCCCATCTTTGCACTTTCGTAGTCGTCAACGCCGGGGAAGCGCGCAAAGGTAACGTCAGTTACGATAGCCGCCGTGGGCTTGATATCGTACGCCGCCGCAACGCATCCGCCTGCCATGCTCTCCTCCTCGCGGAAGGAAAGAGTTACGTAAAGGTCGCATTCCATATTCTCGCGCTCAACGGTTGCCGCCGCCATTATTGCCGCCGCACAGCAGGCCTTATCGTCCATACTGCGTCCGCAGATGCGGTTTCCCAGAAGAGAGGCTGTGCTCTCGTAAAATCCTATGCCGTCGCCAATGGTCACTATCTTTTCAAGCTCTTCCTTGGAATAGCCTGTGTCGATAAGCATTTCATCAAGCTTCTGAAGCTTTTTGAATTCTCCCGGCTTCTGAAGATGAGGGGGCTTCGCGCAGATAACTCCGTAGAGCTTCTCTTTTCCGTAGATATACACTTCGGACGCCGCCATTATTCTTCGGTCAAGTCCGCCCATATGGGAGAATGACAGATAGCCGCCCTCGTGAATATCAGTTACGATCATTCCGATCTCGTCAAAATGAGCATCTATCATAAGACGGGGAGCGCCCTCGCGGCCGCATCTCTTAACTCCGACAAAGGAGCCGCCTACAGCCTCGTAGAACTCATCAAAATAAGGAGAAACAAGAGCTGAGAGCTCCTCTGCCGCCTTATATTCATAGCCCGTTACGCTCATTATATTGCAAAGCTTTTCTATTAGCTCTTTTATATTAAACATTACAAACCTCTGACTATTTCTGCGAAATATTCGCCACGCTTTTCAAAATTCTCAAAAGCATCAAAGCTTGCGCATGCGGGAGAAAGGAGAACTGCTTCTCCTGCCTCGGCTGCCTCTGCCGCCGCAAGAGTTGCCGCCTTGAAATCAGGCTCGCATATCATTTTGATGCCGCTATTCTCAAAGCCCTCGTGAGAAACAAGCGCTTCCTTAATTTTATCCATAGTTGCGCCGGTCAAAACAACCGTTTTGATATTTCCGTGGCCGACAAGCGCATCAGCCAAGGGTTCAAAGGGAATATTTTTATCATATCCGCCGCAAATTATGTTTATGGGACAAGAAAGAGCTGAAATCGCCGCCGCTGTTCTTGTGGGAGATGAGTCGATAGAGCTGTTATAATAGCTGATACCGCCCTCGCGGCGAATAAGCTGAAGTCTGTGCTTAACTCCGCCGAATTCCTTCGCAACTCGGCGAATAGCTTCAAGCGTTGCTCTGCCCCAGGTTGCCGCAACGGCTGTTGCATAGTTTTCTGCATTATGCTCGCCGGGAAGAAGGATATCCTCCTTCTTGATGATGAAGGTCTCCTCACCCTTGTAGCGCATCATAAGGCTGTCACCGTCAAGATACGCGCCGTCAAGCCCCTCGGGAAGTCGGCTTCTTGAGAACCAGAGGATCTCATTTTCTGCGCGATCCGCAAGCCCTCTGCAAATTTCATCGTCATAATTAAGAACGGCTCTTTCGCATCCGTCAAGGATCTTTGCCTTCGCCGCAATATATTCGTCCATTCCCGTATGCCAGTTAAGATGGTTGGGAGTGATATTCTTTATTGCCGCAACTGTAAGGGGAGAATTAATGGTCATCAGCTGGAAGCTTGAAAGCTCAACTGCAATGATATCGTCCTCCTTCATTGCATCAATTCTGTTAAGAAGAGGCTCGCCGATGTTTCCTCCAAGAAAACAGTTATGTCCGGATTCTCTAAGAATATTGGCTACAAGAGTTGTAGTCGTGCTCTTGTCGTCGCTTCCCGTTAATGCGATAACGGGACAGGGAGAATTGGCAAGAAACATCTCCATTTCAGACGTCAGCTCAACGCCTCTTTCCTGAGCCGCATGGAGAGGCTCAATGTCAGGTCGGAATCCGGGTGAACGGAAAACGTAGTCGCCTTCTATATTTTCAAGATAGCTCTCTCCGCTGACAAACTCTGCTCCTGCCGCAACGAATTCTGCTGCCGCATCGCCCATTTCAGCCAAGGTCTTCTTATCTCTGATCTCTATCCTCGCACCGCCCTCGCTGAGCTTTGCCACAAGAGGCTTATTCGAAACGCCCGCGCCAAGCAGCACTACCTTCTTATCCTTGAATTGCTCAAAAAAACTCATTTGCATACCTCCGAAGAGTTGTATAACGATAGGAATATACTATATGCGGAATAGTCAGGGGGAACTTTTTGAGGAAAAGTTTCCCCCTGGACCCCGCACCTTCCTCTAAGAGGAAGGTGTAACCTTTTCGCAGAAAAATCCCCTTCCTGTCCTTGCGTAAGTAAGGATGAAAGGGGATTTTATATTTAGGTGGGTAAAAGTTACAAATAAGAAAATAAAAATATCAATCCAAATCTTCTATATCGGCTAATTGTTCCTTGCGAAGTATTTCCAATTCATCGTCGGGAATACTTACATTGATACAGCTTTCGCAAATGCCAAGATTATTCAGATATATTTCATCTAAAATGCAACTGTTTCTAGACCAATATATACAGTAATTATTTTCACATATCATTTAAATTCACCTCCATAGACTAATACATTATATAATGTATTAGTCTATATGTAAAGAGGAATAATAAGATATTATCTAACTTATAAATGAGTTATGGAGAAATATCTTATGATAAAGTTAAATGTTTTAAGTTTGTTAGAGAAGAACGGAAAAACTAAATACTGGCTTTATAAGCAGATGGGCATGAGCTATCAGAATTTCAATAAGATGATAAACAATGAAACAAAGTCTATTCGTTATGAAAATATTGAAACTCTCTGTTTGTTGTTTGATTGTACTCCAAATGAGCTTTTTACAATTACAGAGGACTAATAGTTATTTCATTATGCGAAGCGGGAGAATATCTCCCGCTTTTTTGTATTAGTTTTGAAAAGGTTACACCTTCCTCTTAGAGGAAGGTGCGGGGTCACAGGGGGAACTTTTCCTTAAAAAGTTCCCTTGGCGAATTTACTAATATGGAGGTGTGGCGATGACGGTTAACGAATTGATATCCGAGATAAAGAGGGGGCCATTTGGCGCGTACTTTTTCTTTGGGTGCGAGGAATATCTGAAAAGATTTTATATAGGCAGAATTCGCCGTGCCATACTTGGTGAGGACGACACGCTCTCTGCCTTTAACCACTACGTTATCAAAT
>JAZQVW010000024.1:0-15892 GCA_045632025.1 Candidatus Avispirillum sp.
CCGTAGTGGCGGCTGTCTGAGCACTGCATCATAAGATAAGGAGAAACGATGCATCCCTTCCAGGTGGAAGCAACAGCTGATGCAACCTTGTCCCAGGCAGGGCAGTAAGTTTCGGAAATACGGCTGGGATTCATACCGTCAAGAAGTGTGATCTCAACGTTTTCATCATCAACGGTTTTTTTCAGGTATTCAAGTGCTGAGTCAATAGTGTCCTCGGGATTGAGTCGCATATTGGAAACCATAGTTGCTTCAGGGGGGATAACGTTGGAAGCGGAGCTGCCCTTCATCTGAGTGAAAGCAACCGTTGTTCTCATAATGGCGTTAAGCTCACCGCCGGAGGACTTGCATATCATGTCAAGCACACCGGAGAAGCACCAGAGGTTTGCAAATATCATTCTGTAGAGGAACGTGGAGTGTCGGCCCAAGGTGTCAAACATTTCAGCAACGGGCTTTGTAAGATGAGACTTAAAGGGGTGGTTTTCGATCTTGCAGCAAGCGCGTGAAAGAATACCAACGGGAGTGTGAGGAGCAGGAGCAGAAGCGTGTCCGCCTCCGCTTTTAACCTTGTACTGAACGTCCATAAGTCCTTTTTCTGCAATGCCAATAACACCGCAGGGAACCTTAACTCCGGGGAAAACGTTTTCAACAACGGCGCCGCCCTCGTCAACGACCATTGAGGGAGTGATACCGTTAGCCTCAAACCAGTCAACAATATTGATGGCACCCTGTCCGTTTGTTTCTTCATTTCCTGAGAAAGCGAAGTACATATCATTTTCGGGAACAAAGCCTTCAGCAATAAGCTTGTCAGCTGCGCTGAGAACTCCATTGAAAGTACCCTTTGTGTCAAGTGTTCCGCGTCCCCAGATAACGTCGTCTTCGATGATTGCTTCAAAGGGAGGCTTGTCCCACATTTCCTCATTAACGGGAACAACGTCGTAGTGAGCCATCATAACAGCAGGATCGCCGTGGTTCTTTCCTTCCCATTTGAAGAGAAGACCGCGGTCGGCAAGACGTGTGAGCGTGCAAGCTTTGAAAACGTTGGGATAAAGCTCGGGGAGCATTGCAATCAGCTTTTCAAACTCTGCATCGTCCTCAAGAGAAGTATCTCTGTAGGAAACTGTTTTGCAGCGAACGAGACGGCAAAGGCGGTCAACTATAAGATCGCGATCAAGTGCTTCCTCGCCTTCAAGAAGCTTTGCGTTAGCCTTGGGCTTGAATGCGGCGGTGCGAATGAGAAGCACAGCAATGAAAACAATAAGAAGAGCAGGGATTATAAGTAAAAATTTCATCACAGCCATCCTTTTTTATACATGATTCTTGCAACTGCAATTGTGAACACAACTCCAACGGGAACCATAATACCAACTGTGCTCTGGTTAAGTGCGGGAACGAAAATAAAGAGAGCAAGCATAAGGATGATGGGAGCGATAGAGAGCTTTGCGTTTTTTGAAACGAACACAACTGCAAGTCCGCCAAAGAGAGCGGGAAGCATCTGCTCAAATGCAGGAGTGAGAACTTCGCTTTCAAGAACGGGTGTAAGAGGCGCAATAAGAATAACGCCGATTATAATAATGATCGTTGTAACGATACTGGAAACAGCAATGGCAATAGTTGAAATGATCTCGCCCTCTTCAGAGCTTGATTTAACGTTAGCTCTTTCCATAGCGTCGATCGCGCAGGGAAGCTTCAGGTTTGAAATGTTACCTGTAACGAATGAGAGGTAAGCGCCACCTGCTCCAAGCATAGGAACGTAGGTGAACATTTCAACAATACCAACAGCCCAGTACATGGGCATAACTGCGATAGCACCCTTGAGGAGTGCATTCCAGTTGGGGACGGCCTTAAAGACAAGGCAGATAGCAACGGGTAAAAGGAGAATAACGAGGCAAAGAGCAACGCCCCATATGCGTCCGTCACGATGAACGCTTTCGAGATATGTAAGCTTTTCTTTTTTCATTTCTGTTAAATTCTCCTTTCTTAAGATAACCAGCTTGTGATCGGAATAGCCGCAGCCATACCGCATATAAGGCTGATAGGAAGCGCATAGTCATTCATCCATTTCATAGCCGTTACCTTAGTTGCGCAGATGCCGCAGATTGCCATAACAACTGCAGAAACTGCCATAACGAGAACGGGAATAAGGCCGACGAAATCGCCTGAGAAAGCGCCTGAAACGTCACAGAAAACGTAGCCGAGGAATGCAGAGATCATACCAAGAAACATTGCGTTGTTAAATATCTCGCCCCATTTCTTGTCGCGCTTTTCCATGCTCTTGAGTCCTCCCTGGATCTTCTTTGTGCAGAAGGGAATAAGGATAAGACCGATGGCGATACCGATTGTCATAACGAAAAGAACTGTAACGAAGGCAGAAGCATCTGTGATCTGAGTTGCTGTGTTGAGGCCAAGCGCTTCGAGCGCGGAGTTTGCCGCAATAGACTCATAGGAAAGAGAGCCTACAACGGAAAGGCGAAGCCAAGGAATCGCAATACCAAGGCTCTTTGAGAGCGTTGCAACACCAACGAGGATAGCAACTGCAGGTGCAATAGTGAATATAGCGGCGCTTGAAATAGTTTTGCTGACTATATTCTTTGCAATACCAAGTTCTTTTGCGCGTTTGATAGCGCGAGCGAGGAAGTAAATAGATTGAGCGAGAACGAATGCAATAACAATTCCAACCATAACGAACAGTATTGGACTGTTTACATTAAATTCCATTATAATTCAACTCCTTACAATATTGATATGAATAGATTCTAACATGTTGAAAGAAATTCTTCAACCTTTTAAAGAAAAATAAGCAAAATGTGTTGTAATTTGCTGTTTTTTTTGTTAATAAACTGTTGAAAATATAATGAATCTAATGTATAATTGAAATATTAAGATTATTATGCGAAAAAAGGTCGTTTTGTTATGAAGCTTGTTGAAGATAAAATCAGAGAAATGGGTAAAATAGGAGAGGGCGACGTTCTCAAGGTGGATAGCTTTCTCAATCATCAGATGGACCCTATGTTGCTTGCAGATATGGGAGAGGAGTTTTTCCGCCTTTTTGAAAAGGAAGGTGTAACGAAGATCCTCACGATCGAGGCATCCGGAATCGGTATCGCAACTATGGCAGCTTATAAGTTCGGTGTGCCTATGGTTTTTGCGAAAAAAACAAAGACCAATAATATTTACGCCGATGTGTATAAGTCCACAGTTGAGTCTTATACTCATAAGAAAACTTACGAAATCGTGGTTTCAAGAGAGTTTATCAACCCTGGCGACAAGGTTCTTATTATTGATGATTTCCTTGCAAAGGGAAGTGCTCTTCTTGCTCTTATCAGCCTTGTAAAGGACGCGGGCGCTGAGGTAGTAGGCTGCGGAGTTGTGATTGAAAAGGCTTATCAGGGCGGCGGCCAGATCGTTCGTGATATGAATATTCGAGTTGAAAGCCTTGCGCGTATCAAAGAAATGAGCGTTGAGGGCGGAATAGTATACTGCTGATAGCGGTGTTAGATGCAGGTGGTGAACCGTCTGCAGCAAATTAACGATTATCCCGGGTTATCCCGTGATATAAAAATCAAATATTCTTATTTGGAGGACATTTAAGATGAACAGAAGAATTCTTGCTATCATTCTTGCTGCAACTCTTGTTTTCTGCGCATTCAGCTTTACAGCATGCGGCGAAAACAGCGGCGACAAGAAGGATGGAATCAAGATCGGCGTAATCAGCGTTGGTGACGAAAATGAGGGCTACACATATGCTCATATGGACGGCATCAGAAAAGCTGCTGAAAAGCTCGGTATTGACGAAGCAACACAGATCATCTGGAAGAACAACATTCCTGAGAGCGAGCTCTGCAAGGACGCAGCGCTTGACCTTGCTGATTCAGGTTGCGATCTCGTAATTTCCAACAGCTATGGCCATCAGGACTTCATGATCGAAGCTGCTACAGAATATCCTGAAGTACAGTTCGTATCCATGACAGGTGATAAGGCTGCAAACAGCGGTCTTGACAACCTTGCAAACGCTTTCACAAGTGTTTACCAGTCCCGTTACGTATCCGGCGTTGTAGCTGGTATGAAGCTCGCTGAGCTCGTAAAGGACGGCAAGCTCACAGATGCTAACTACGATGCAGACGGCAACATCCTTCTCGGTTACGTTGGTGCATACCCCTATGCAGAGGTTGTATCCGGCTACACAGCATACTACCTCGGCGTTAAGAGCGTAGTTGAAAACGTAGCTATGCTCGTACAGTACACACAGTCTTGGTTTGATATCGCAGCTGAAGGCGAAGCAGCAAACGCTCTTCTCGCTAAGGGTTGCGTAATCATCTGCCAGCACGCTGACTCTACAGGTGCTCCTGCTGCAGTTGAAGCTGCTCTCAAGGCAGGTAACGTATGCTACTCCGTTGGTTACAACGTAGATATGCTCAGCGTTGCTCCCAATGCTGCTCTCACATCTGCAACAAACAACTGGGCTGTATACTATGAATATCTCTTCAATGCAGTTATGAAGGGTGAAGAGGTTAAGACAAACTGGTCCGAAGGCTACGCAACAGGCGCTGTTGATATCACAGCTCTCGGTACAAGCTGCGCAGCAGGCACACAGGAAAAGGTTGATGCAGTTGTAGCAGCTCTCAAGGATGGCTCTCTCAACGTATTCAGCACAGATGCATTCACAGTTGGCGGTAAGAAGCTTGACACATACAAGGTTGACCTTACAGGCGACTACGATACAGACGACGAAGGCGACAAGGAAGCAATCTGGGACGGTTACTTCCACGAGTCCGAGCACCGCAGTGCTCCTTCCTTCGATATCCGTATTGACGGTATCACAGAGCTCTCTGACGAGCAGTAATTAACTAAAACAATCCAAAGGGAAGCCGTAAGGCTTCCCTTGTGGTCTGTTTTTGCGAATGATGAATAATGAAAGCTGAATAATGATTGGAAGATCTGCCTGTTGGCGTTTTGATCTTAACTATTCATTTTTCATTGTTCAATATTCAATTTTCACTAAATAATGAAATGCGGGGTATAGCTTTGGAAACTAAAACAGCTATCAGGTTAAGCCACGTTACCAAAACCTTCGGGCCCGTTGTTGCAAATAACGACGTCAGCCTTGAGATCCGTCAGGGAGAGATTCTTTCTCTTCTCGGTGAAAACGGTAGTGGTAAAACCACACTTATGAATATGCTCTCAGGTATTTATTATCCTGACAGCGGTAAAATTTACGTAAATGATGAGGAAGTAACAATAACGTCTCCTAAGGACGCTTTTGATTGCGGAATCGGTATGATCCATCAGCACTTTAAGCTTGTTGATGTTTTTTCTGCTGCTGAAAACGTAATTCTCGGTATTGAGGGAAAATGCTCCATCAAGGAAGCAGAGGATAGTATCACAGAGATCTGTCAGCGCTATGGATTTGATATTGATCCTAAGCAGAAGGTATATGAGATGTCTGTTTCTCAGAAGCAGACCCTTGAGATCATCAAGGTACTTTATCGTGGAGCTAACATACTCATTCTTGATGAGCCTACTGCAGTTCTCACTCCTCAGGAAACAGACAAGCTCTTTGATATCATTAAGAATATGAGAGATGACGGAAAGTCCGTTATCATCATCACACATAAGCTTCACGAGGTTCTTCGTATATCTGACAGAGTTTCCATCCTTCGCCGCGGCGAATACGTTGGAACAGTTGATACTAAGGACGCAACGGCCCTTTCTCTCACGGAAATGATGGTTGGTAAAAAGGTTGAGCTGAATATTGACCGACCTGAGCCTGTTGATCCTCAGCTCCGTCTTGAGATCAGAAACCTCACGGTTAAAAATTCCGAGGGCTTTAACGTTCTTGACAATATTAACTTTGATATCTATAGCGGCGAGATCCTTGGTATCGCAGGTATTTCAGGATGCGGCCAGAAGGAGCTTCTTGAAAGTATTGCAGGCCTCCAGATGACAGCACCCGGAAGTAGTGTAATGTATACTGCTCCCGATGCTGACGAAGCAGTTCAGCTTCTCGGTAAGAATCCCCGTCAGATCAAAAATATGGGCATCAGCCTTTCCTTTGTTCCCGAGGACAGACTTGGTATGGGCCTCGTAGGTTCAATGGGTATGACGGATAATATGATGCTTAAAAGCTATAACGAGGGCAGATCCTTTTTCACAGAGAAGAAAGCTCCTAAGGAGCTTGCAGAGCGTATTATGCAGGAGCTTGAGGTCAACACTCCCGGCGTAAGCACTCCCGTTCGCCGTCTTTCCGGCGGTAACGTTCAGAAGGTTCTTGTAGGCCGTGAGATCGCGGCAGGTCCTAAGGTTCTTATGACAGCCTATGCGGTAAGAGGTCTTGATATTCACACCTCATATACTATCTATCGTCTTCTCAATGAGCAGAAGCACGCAGGAGTTGCCGTTGTATACGTAGGTGAGGACCTTGACGTGCTTATGGAGCTTTGCGATAAGATCCTGGTTCTTTGCGGTGGTAAGCTTAACGGTATCGTAGACGCAAAATCAAGCACAAAAGAAGAGGTTGGTCTGCTTATGACACACCTTAAAACAGAGCAGGAGGAGAAATAAGATGGCAAAAAACGTAAAACATCATAGAGAACCTCTTGTGAGAATTGCAAAGCGCGACAGTATGCCTATTGCAAAGGCAGTGCTTGTTCGTGCAATTGCTATCGCACTTTCACTTGTTGTTTGTGCTGTAGTAATTTACGCAATAACAAAAATGAATCCCCTTAAGGTATATGCAACCATGATCGAGGGCGCGTTCGGCAGTAAGCGCCGAATTTGGATGCTTGTCCGCGATGCAATGATGATGCTTTGTATCGGCGTTGCATTGGCGCCTGCATTTAAGATGCGCTTCTGGAACATAGGCGCCGAGGGTCAGGTTCTTGTGGGCGGTATTGCAACAGCCGCTTGTATGATCTATCTTGGCGACGTTCTTCCCACTCCCGTTCTTTTCCTTGTTATGGTAGTAACAAGCTGCGTTTGCGGCGCTATCTGGGGTATGATTCCCGCAATCTTTAAATCAAGATTTAACACAAATGAAACGCTGTTCACTTTGATGATGAACTACGTTGCTATTCAGATAACCTCCTATTTCGTTTCCATCTGGGAAAATCCTTACGGATCAAACACAGTTGGTATTATCAACCCTCAGAGTAAAATAGGTTGGTTCCCCTCGCTTTTCGGAGAGCAGTATATGATAAACGTTCTTATCGTATCCGCTCTTACAATTGCAATGTTCTTCTATCTGCGCTCCAGTAAGCACGGATACGAGATCTCTGTTGTAGGTGAATCTGAAAACACAGCAAGATATGCAGGTATCAACGTTTCCAAGGTGTTCGTTCGTACAATGATCATCTCCGGTGCGGTTGCAGGCCTTGCAGGCTTTATAGCAGTTTCCGGTGTCAGCCATACTATCTCAACAGACACAGCAGGCGGCAGAGGCTTTACAGCTATCATCGTTGCTTGGCTTGCTAAGTTTAATACGATGACAATGGTTCTCATTTCATTCCTTATCATCTTCCTTGAAAAGGGCGCTATTGAAATTGCATCAAAGTTCCAGCTCAGTGAATATGCTTCCAAGATCATCACAGGTATTATCCTGTTCTTCATCCTTGGTAGTGAATTCTTTATCAACTATAAGCTTATAATCGGCAAGAAGGGAGCAAAGTAATTATGGATATGATAGTAACTCTTATTCAGGCTGCTGTTGCTTTCGGCACGGTTATTATGTTTGGATGCGTTGGTGAGATATTAACTGAAAAATCAGGTAGCCTTAACCTTGGTGTTCCCGGTATTATGTATATCGGTGGTATCGCCAGTCTCGCAGGAACCTTTATTTACGAAAAATCCACAGAAAATCCCAGCACGTTTGTTTGCCTTGTTTTGGCGCTTGTATGCGGTATTGTAGGAGCAATGCTTGCAGGTCTTTTGTTTGGATTTCTCACTATCACACTTAGAGCAAATCAGAACGTATGCGGCCTTGCGCTTACGATCTTCGGTACAGGTATCGGTAACTTCTTCGGCGGCTCTCTTAATAAGCTTGCAGGCGGTGTAGGACAGATCTCCGTTCCTACAACAAGCGCGGCATTCAGAGCAAGAATTCCTTTCTTGGCTGATCTTGGAGTTTTCGGCGATATTTTCTTCCAGTATGGCTGGATGGTGTTTGCAGTTATTATAATTGCAATCGTATTGCATTTCTTCCTCAATCGCACAAACATAGGTCTCAATCTGAGAGCTGTTGGTGAAAACCCCGGAACAGCAGACGCCGCTGGTATCAACGTAACAAAGTATCAGTATCTTTCCGTTTGCATCGGCGCAGGTATTACAGGCCTTGGTGGCGTGTACTACGTTATGGACTATATCAAGGGAACTTGGGCAAATGACGGTTCTATCGAAAAGCTCGGTTGGCTTGCACTTGCACTTGTAATCTTCACAACTTGGAAGCCTCTTAATTCCATTTGGGGTGCTTACGTATTCGGTATTCTTTATTGGGCGTATTATTATATCCCCGGTCTCACACGAAGCAGCCAGGAGCTCTTC
The DNA here is from genome assembly GCA_045632025.1 of Candidatus Avispirillum sp. Lineage (GTDB taxonomy): Bacteria > Bacillota > Clostridia > Oscillospirales > CAG-272 > Avispirillum. Next base: position 8,533 of record JAZQVW010000024.1, read on the forward strand.
AAGATGCTGCCCTACGTTGTAACTATCATCGTACTTGTATTTATCAGCGTTCGTAATAAGAAGGAAAATCTCGGTCCTGCTCACCTTGGCAGATCCTATTTCCGCGAAGACAGATAAAAAGAAAAACGTCCCTTGATAAAAGGGACGTTTTTTAATATTATTCAATAAAAACTGTTAATGTGTTAACAATTATTGGATATACTTATCAGTAGTAACATAAACATAATATGTCAAATGGCAGAATGGAGTAGAAATGCAGTATTATTCAGAAAAGCTTGAAGCTGTCTGTGAGGAATTAAAAACCGATAAGGTAAGCGGCCTCTCAGAAGCGGAAGCGAAGAAAAGATTAGAGCAGTACGGCGAAAATAAACTGCGCGAAAAAAAGAAGAAATCTCTCTTTGCAAGATTTCTTGATCAGCTAAAGGACGTTATGATCCTTATCCTTCTTGCGGCGGCCGCAGTTTCCTTCGCGATCGCGATCATTGAAAAGGATATGGGAGAGCTGTTTGAGCCCCTGCTTATCCTTCTTATCGTAGTGCTTAACGCGATCATGGGCGTGTTCCAGGAAAGCAAGGCAGAGAAGGCGCTGGATGCCCTCAAGAGTATGTCAGCTCCGCACGCGAGAGTTATACGCGACGGTGTTGAAAAGGTCATAGAATCGGCATATCTTGTTCCCGGTGACGTTATACGTCTTGAAGCAGGAGATTTTATTCCTGCAGACGTTCGCCTTGTTTCAAGCGCTTCTCTTAAAAGTGAGGAATCCGCGCTGACAGGTGAAAGCGTGCCCTCCGAAAAAGATGCTGCGGCTGAAATTGAAGAAAACGCTCCTCTGGGAGATAGAAGCAATATGCTTTTCTCAGGCTGTAGTGTAACCTACGGAACAGCAACAGCTGTTGTGTGCGGCACAGGTATGGATACGGAAATGGGCAAGATAGCTAATATGCTTGATAACGAGGAAAATACTCAGACCCCTCTTCAGCAGAAGCTTGCTCAGCTTGGTAAATATCTTGGCATAGTGGCTCTTGCTTGCTGCGCGATCATCTTCATTGTAGGCGTAGCAAACGATATTCCCGTCCTTGAAATCTTTATGACGAGCGTATCCCTGGCAGTTTCCGCAATTCCCGAGGGCCTTCCTGCAATCGTAACAGTAGTTCTTTCCATTGGCGTTCAGCGAATGGTTAAGAAAAACGCTATCATTCGCCGTCTCCCTGCAGTTGAAACTCTCGGTAGCGCATCTGTTATATGCTCCGATAAAACAGGTACGCTCACACAGAACAGAATGACTCTCGTTTCTGTTTATTGCGATGGAGAGGAAAATAGAATCGATATAGAAAATGCAACTGATGAAAAGAGCATAAATCTGCTCCGCCTTTCAACTCTTTGCTGTGACGGCTCCATAAACGTAAGCGGCGAAGAGATTCAGCATATAGGCGACCCCACAGAAACAGCTATCGTTTACGCGGCATATAAAAAGGGAATGACAAAGGCAGAGCTTGAGGCTGAAAGCCCCAGAATCCTTGAATTTCCCTTTGACTCCGATCGTAAGCTTATGACAAGCATTAACGAGATTGGCGGAAAGAAGATAGCTATCGTTAAGGGCGCCGTTGATATGATGGCAAAGCTTTGTGTTAAGGGCGATATTGAAAGAGCACGTCAGATCAATAATGAAATGAGCGAAAGCGCGCTTCGCGTTCTTGCAGTAGCCTATAGAGAGCTTGATATCATTCCCGAAAATGCAACAGCGGCAGATATAGAGTGTGAGCTTAGCTTCCTCGGTCTTGTTGGTATGATAGACCCTGCCCGTCCTGAAGCCAAGGCGGCGGTTGCAGTTTGCCGCGGCGCAGGCATCCGACCCGTTATGATCACAGGTGACCACGTTGTAACAGCGACAGCTATTGCTAAGGAGCTTGGTATATACAGAGAGGGCGACAGAGCAATAACAGGCGCTCAGCTTGATGATATGACAGATTCCGAGCTTGATGAAAACGTAGAAAGTATTTCCGTTTACGCAAGAGTTTCTCCCGAAAATAAGATCAGAATCGTTAAGGCTTGGCAGAGAAAGGATAAGGTCGTTTCAATGACGGGCGACGGCGTTAACGACGCTCCTGCGTTGAAAGCGGCTGATATCGGATGCGCTATGGGTATCACAGGCACAGACGTTGCTAAGGGCGCCGCAGATATGACTCTCACCGACGATAACTTTGCAACAATAGTAGACGCAGTTCGCGAGGGCAGAGGAATATATGCCAATATCAAAAAGGTTGTAGGCTTCCTGCTCGGAACAAACATAGGCGAGGTAATTGCAGTATTTGTTGCAATGCTTCTCTGGCATAGAAGCCCCCTCCTTTCAATGCAGCTTCTTTGGATAAACCTTGTAACAGACTCTCTTCCTGCCATTGCGCTGGGTATGGAGAATGTTGAAAGCGATATAATGGAGAAGGATCCCAAGCCCAAGAAGGAGGGCCTCTTCGCAGGCGGACTTGGTATAAGAGTTGTGCTTCAGGGCGCAATGTTTGCAGTTCTTTCTCTCCTTGGCTTCTATTTCGGATGGATAATGATGAACGACGTTGCAGGCGGACAGACACTTGCATTTATGGTTCTTGGCCTTTCTCAGGTCATTCAGGCGCTTAATATGAGAAGCGACCGCTCGCTCTTTAAAATAGGCTTTTTCACAAATAAGACCCTTAATTGGGCGCTTCTGGCCTCTGTAGCAATGATGGCACTCGTTATGTTCACACCTCTCAGAATCCCCTTCGGCCTTGTAATGCTTCCCGGTAAGCTTTACCTTATAGGCCTCGGTCTTGCAGTTGTTCCTTTGATAGTAATGGAAGTTTCAAAGGTGATAGCTGCAGTTATTAAAAAGAGAAGATAATAATATTTATCTAATGGATGTAAAAAGAACGTCATAGCAAAACGCTGTGACGTTCTTTTTTGTTTTTTGAATTTTTTTGACTTTTGTGTCACCTTTTGGTTTTGTATGCGTCTATATAGTAGAACTATGAAAAATGAACGTTAGAGGGGTGACAAAATGAAAAGATCAAACACAGTAGTGTTTATTATATTAATCGCAGTAATTATCGTTGCAATAATTGCAGTAAGTATGTGGGAGATTCCGGTTGGAGATACGAACAATACTCTTGAGAATGATTTTGGTTTAAATAAAACGACGATAAATGAGCCAGAAGCAACAAAAGCTCCTGAAACTGAAATGCAAGATTTCGATTCACATGAATCAGCAATTGAAACAAATGGTATTGTAACAGAGACTATGGAAACAGAAGACCCCGATATAAATACTGAAAGCGTTGAAACGACCTTTGCAAAAGAGTCAGAAGCAGCGACGTCTGCTATTTTGGAAGAATCAAAGGAAATATTTGAGGGGAACGCATTATTTATAGGGGATTCCAGAACGGTTGGACTTATGGAATATGCAGATATTGAAGATGCAGATTTCTTTTGTACGGAGGGCATGAGCGTTTTCAATATTTATAAAAAGACAGTTTCTGTTGCCGATGTAGGAAGAGTAAGTATAAACGACTTACTAAACAATAAAAAGTATGATAGAATATACGTAATGCTTGGAATAAATGAGCTTGGATATAAAAGCAGCTACACAGTTTCTAAATATAAAGAGTTGATGGAACTGATCAAAGCATCTCAAGCTGATTCTAAAATATTTATTCAGGCCAATCTGCACGTTACAAAGAGTCGCTCTGATAGTGACAAGGTGATAAATAATAGCGCAATTAATCATCTGAATACTGAATTATCAAAACTAGCCGATGGAGATAGAATATTTTATATTGATGCCAATGTGTTATTTGATGATAATAGTGGAGGGCTGTCTGTTGACAAATCAATAGACAGCGCCCATCTGTATGCTAAATATTATTATGAATGGGGTAAGTGGATTGCATTACAAACCGATTCACTAATAAAGGAGGGGTAAATTTGATGGATAAGGAGGATTTCTGCGAAGGAATACGTTTGTGTGAGAAATCTATGTATTCTTTGGCATATTCGATTGTGAGAAATGATGCTGATGCAGGAGAAGTTATCAGCGAAGCCATATATCGAGCCTACAAAAATTTGGATGCCTTAAAAAACGAAAATGCTTTTAAGTCATGGCTACTACATATTGTTCATAATACGGCAGTTGAAATGATTCGTAAGAATTCAAGAATAGTGCTTGTTGAAGAATCGCCTGAAATCATTGGCAATAGTCATGAGAGCCAAATCACGACAAAGCTGATGCTTTGGGATGCGGTGAACGGTTTAAAACAGCCGTATAGTACGGTCGTGATATTGTTTTATTATGAAAATCTTTCTATTTTAAAGATTTCCGAAATAACTGGTACAAGTGCGATGACGGTGAAAAAACAACTATCACGAGCAAGAAAAATGTTGCGAGAGGTATTGAAGGAGGATTTTGTTATATGAATGATTTTGATAAATATATGAAAACAAAAATTGCAGAGGAACAGGCCGAGCTTCCGGAATCTGTCAAAAAACGAATAGAGCAAACACTTGCTGATTTGCCTGAAAACAAATCTGTTATAAAGCAAATAAGAATATTGCCTCGTATTGCAGCGGTGGCAGCATGTTTTGTTTTTACTGTAATTTTCTTGTTGCCGAACGTGAGTGTAGCTTACGCACAAGCGTTGGAGCAGATTCCTGTCATTGGTGATATTGTTCAGGTGGTTACCATCCGTAATTATTTTTATACTAATGAGAATCATGAGATGGATATTGATGTGCCAAAGATAGAGGGAGAAGATATCGAGGCGGTTGATTATATTAATAAAGATGTTAGTGAGCTTACAACAGCCCTTGTAAATCAGTTTTATAAAGACATTGATATTTCCAATAATAATGGTTATGGTTCAATCCATGTTGATTATGAGGTTATAACAAATACGGAGCGTTGGTTTACTCTCAAGTTATCAGTTAGTGAAACGGCGGCAAGTAGTAATAGCTATTATAAGTTTTATCATATTGATAGAAAGCAAGGAAAAATCGTAGTGTTGGAGGATCTGTTCAATACAGATAAGTTTTCTGAAACACTTGTAGAGGAAATAAAAAAACAAATGCGTGAACAGATGGATGAAGATGAAAATATTAAATATTTAATAGATGATGGGGAAGTGGGCGAAAAGTTCACAATAGTCAGTACGGATCATAATTTTTATTGGAATGACAATGGTGATTTAGTAATAGTTTTCAATAAATATGAGATTGCGCCGGGGTCAATGGGAACTCCTGAATTTGTGATAAATAGAGATGTAATTAAAGCTATATTAGAAAAAGAATTCAGAAACCTTTGCGATTGATATGGGATGATCGCTTGTGAAAAGTCAGTTGCGTCAAGTATACAAAAAAGACCGATCATACGATCGGTCTTTTTTTAGTAGCAAACAGACATAATATATTGTTCGTTGTCAAATTCAATCTCTCCGCAGAAGAAGCTGTTTTTGCCGAGATCGGCGTTGAAAACCTCAGCCAATGGCGAGCCCTTATGTTTGCAAAACGCTTCCGTTTTGGTCCAATGATAAATAAAGTCCTTGGCGGAGGAAAAGTTCTTGCGAAAATATCTTTCAGATATTTTGTTTAGCCTGTCAAGATTTTCTTCATCGGGGCAGAGCTGAATATCGATTCCTATTTCGCCCTCACCGTCTTCAAAAATAGTGAAGATATCCTCGGGCAGATCGTAATTCTCGGCCTTGCATCTGAGGGCGCATACTGCAACGCACTCGGAGTGGCTGATAGAAAAGCAATAATCACCGTTATCTATATAAGGCTTTCCGTTTTCTGTTCTCTTAACCTCGTCGGCTATATCAAAGAAAGAAAAAAGCCTGTTTCTTGCAATAACTCCTGCCTCTCTTTGAGAAGCAGGAGTGTTTTCGCATTTATTAAAAGCAATGTAGATCATTTCTTTTTGCCGAGCTTGTACATCCAGGTTCCGAAATAGAACTTGGGAAGACTCATCATTCTGCCGATGCGCTGAGGCTGGCAGAGAAGACGGTAGAACCATTCAAGACCGAGATCAATAAAGATCTTGGGAGCTCTCTTAACGTTGCCTGTGTAACCGTCAAGGCTTCCGCCGAGGCCCATAAAGAGGCGAACGTTGGGAAGACGGTCGCGGTTAGCATCGATCCATTTTTCCTGAGCGGGACAGCCAAGGCAAACGAAAAGGATCTTTGCGCCGGATTCGTTGATAAGGCGGATAGTCTCGTCGTTTTCTTCTCCGTCTTTCTTGAAATATCCGTGGCGTGTGCCTGCGAAAACGATGCCGGGAAGCTTTTCTTCCATAACCTTAACGCACTGATCTACGATAGAAACGCCGGATTCGCATCTTGTTTCGTCAGCGCCGCCAAAAAGGAATACGGGGTATTTCTTTTCCTGAGCCATCTTAAGAACTCTGAGTCCGAGGTCATAGCCTGCAACCTTTTCTTTAATAGGAGTGCCAAGGATCTTAGCAGCCTTAACAACGCCGATACCGTCGGGAATAATAAGCTCCGCTTTGTTTATAAGGGGAGTAAATTCAGGCTTGTCAATACAAAGCTGTACGATCTCGGAGTTAGGAGTGTAAACGGATGTTGTTTCGTCGTTTTCCATTCTTTCGCGGATGAAAGCATCAGCCTCGTCCATAGTAACGTTGGAAATGTTAACGCCGCGTATATTAACTTTTTCGATAGTCATAGTAAGCTCCATTCTTAAAAAAATGGGCTACGCATAGGTGTAGCCCATATTTTAGTTAAAAATTAGTTGCCGGACTTTTCTGTCATGTAAGCAACAACGTCGCCAACAGTTGTGAACTTCTGGATGTCGTTGTCATCGATTGTAACGTCAAAGCGCTCTTCGCAAAGGAGAACGAGGTCAGCGAGCTCAAGGGAGTTGATGCCGAGGTCGTTTACGAGCTCTGCTTCGGGCTTAATGTCGTCTGCGTTAACAGAAAGTTCTTCTACAAGGATTTCCTTAAATTTCTCAAACATAATTAAATTCTCCGTCTATAATAAATTTTTTGTTTGTTTAGTTATTTAACAAGAAAACGCTTGATCTTCTTGCTAAGTGTTCTTTCGAAATCCTCGTGTCGGATCTCAAACTTGTTGATGTGCTTGTAGGGAGGAAGTGTGCGGTTGATCTGAGCGATGGCTTCCTTAAGGACAAAGCTGATAGCAGTGTCAGAGGAGCTTTCGCCAAGAACGTCAAGGTTGGGAACGATAACAGCTGTGATTGTTACGTTGCCGGATTCCTCGCGGCCAACAACAACGCATTCCTTAACAGCGTCGATCTTCATCAGATGCTCTTCAAGCTCTTCAGGGAAAACGTTCTTACCGTTGGATGCGATGATGATGTTCTT
>JAZQVW010000025.1:0-24031 GCA_045632025.1 Candidatus Avispirillum sp.
ATGGGTTTAATATTTCTAAAATCAAACCATATACTTCGCGATCAACAGAAATAGCAACGGAGGTAACATCATCATTTGTTTCAACAACAGCTGTAGAATAATCTATTTTTTCAAGATTGCCATTTTTATAACCGCCAAGAAGATTCTTTACGCCCTCTGTTACATATGAGTTATAAATAGTGTTTTTGTCGTATTCAGACTTAGAAGCTTCAACCTCTTCTCCGTTTCTCTTTATCACACTATAGCTATACCCATTTACAACGTAATTGATGGATTCATAAGACTTGTATTCTTCAAACAGCAAATCGCCCGTATTTACAGAATAACTCTTGGTCTCATAATTCATTTTTTTCAAGACAAAGCTCAACATCATCACTACGTTTGTTTTTAATATAAATATTGTATTGCGCAGTATTATATGCATCGAAAGAAGCTGAAAGGCCTTGGTTATACTTGTCTACTTCATTCATACCACATTTATAGTCGTCATCAATTTCAACAATACTAATCATCAAAGATTCACATTCTGAGGTTTTCTCCATAGCACTATAAAGCATATCGTGCACAGCTTTACTATCCACCGTGCTATTCTCAGGCAATTTCGTAGTTTCGTCTAAAACTGTTGTTTCTTCATTAGGACTTGCAGGAATTTTATCATTTGAGCTTGTAGTATCATTTGTTTCATATGAATTGTCAACACAGCTTTGGAGACACATAACAGCCAAAAGCAAAGCTACAATCACAGATAAATATTTTCTCATAATGTCCTCCAATACAATTTATAGTCATTACATCAGTATTATATCACTTTATCTGTTTTGTTTCAATATGATTCGACTCTTTATGTATTTCACTTATCTATAACCCTCATCCACCGCAAGCGGTCACCCTTCCCCCTTTTTTAAGGGGGAAGGCTTTTTTAGTTACTTCTTTTTAAAATAGCTTTTCTGATGGGCGCACACGGGACATACCTCGGGAGGATTCGTTCCCTTATGGATATGCCCGCAATTCATACATTTCCATTCAATCTCTGTATCGCTTGCGAACACCTTATTGCTTTCAACATCGTTAAGATAGCTTCTATAGCGGATTTCATGATCCTTCTCTATTTCCGCAACACCTTTGAAGAGATCTGCTATATAGTCAAAGCCCTCTTCCCTTGCTTCCTTTTCAAACTGAGCATACATATCCGTCCACTCAAAGTTCTCGCCCTCTGCCGCTTTTTTTAGATTTTCCTGTGTTGTCCCTATTCCGCGAAGCAGCTTGAACCACATTTCAGCGTGGGCTGTTTCGTTATATGCGGTTTCCTCAAAGATATCCGCTATGTGACGATATCCCTCATCCCTTGCCTTTGCGGCATAAAAGCTATATTTATTTCTTGCCTGGCTTTCTCCTGCAAATGCCGCCAGAAGATTGGCCTCCGTTCTTGAGCCCTTTAATTCCATTTTATTCTCCTTCCTTTATCTTATAAGCCATTATTTAACCGAAGACAGGGCTTTATTCACCTTAAATGATAAAAATTAACATTTCGCCGCTCCTTAATTTGTTTGTTTTGTTGCTTTTAGTTTAGCACAATGTTATAATTACTGTGTATATTTGTATATTCGTGCTTATAAAGCAGAACGGAGTTATATTTATGGAAAACAATCAGGTTACATCCAAAACAACCGAAACCATCTCCCGCCTTATCGCTGAGGTTGAAAATGTAGTTGTTGGTAAAAAGAATGAGATCACTATGCTTGTGACTGCTCTTCTTGCAGGCGGACACGTTCTTATTGAGGACGTTCCCGGAACCGGTAAGACAACTCTTGCCTCCGCCCTCTCCAAGGCTTGCGGACTTGACTTTAACCGCGCGCAGTTCACACCCGACGTTATGGCTTCCGACATCACAGGCTTTAACATCTACAACCGCGCAAAGGAAAACTTTGAATTCAGAGAAGGTCTCGTTATGTGCAACATTATGCTTGCAGACGAGATCAACCGCGCTTCACCGAAAACTCAGTCCGCTCTTCTTGAGGCAATGGAGGAAAAGAAGGTTACCGTTGACGGAACAACGTACGCTATTCCTCAGCCCTTTATGGTTATTGCAACTCAGAACCCCAGCGGATACGTTGGTACTTATCCCCTGCCCGAGGCACAGCTTGACCGTTTCAGCCTCAGACTTTCCATGGGCTATCCCACAGAGGCTGAGGAAATGATGATCCTTGCAGCGAGAAAGGGCGTTAATCCTATTGATGCCGTTGAATCCGTTACTAACGGCGAGGAGATCAAGGCTATGGCTAAGGAAGCATCTGAGGTTCGCGTTTCAGGCGAGATCAGCCGCTATATCGTTCAGCTCATCAACGCTACAAGACATTCCAAGTCTATTTCTCTCGGCGCTTCTCCCCGAGCATCCCTTGCTCTTATGAGACTCAGCCAGGCTTACGCTCTCATTAACGGACGCGATTACGTTATCGCAGAGGACGTTGCGGCTCTCTTTGCAGGCGCTATCACTCACAGAATCGTTCTCAGCCAGGATGCGCGTCTTAACCGCGTCAGCGCAGAGGATGCTGTTCGCGAGGCATTCAAGAGCGTTGAGGTTCCCTTCAAAACAGGTAGATAAGCAAAGGAACATTATTATATGAATAACAAAGAAAGTGGACGACATTTTCAGCTTCTTGCAGGCTTCTGGGTCTACGCCGTACTGCTTGTTATAGCCTTTTTGGCAACTCAGGCAATGCGCCATCCCATTTCCGCCTTTCTCTTCTGGTTTCTCTTCCTTTTGCCCATCGTTTCTATCGTTTGCGCCCGTATCGGATGCTCTGCCATTCAGGTCTACGTTTCAAGCGAGGCCGCAAGAGTTGAGAAGGATCAGGACGTAGGATACGAGATCAGAGTTATTAACAATGCGCCCATTCCCTATCCCTTCGTTGAGGCTTATATCACACAGCCCCGAGAGGACGGAATCCGCTGTCTCAAGAGAAAGATCTATCTTTCTCTTGCTCCCTTCGGCGGATATATCATAAACAAGGCTATCTCCTTCAGATACAGAGGCCTTTATGAGATCGGCGTCAGCGATATTTACATATGCGATATGCTTCGCCTTGTGCGAATGAGAGTTGTCATAGACAACTACAGCAACGTTCTCGTTTTCCCGAGAATGCTCAACGTTGCAAGCGAGGACCACCACGCATACACGGAAATGCCCTCTGTTCACGCGCCTACGGCTACCGTTGAAATGGCAGAGGCCGCTAACATCAGAGAATACAGACAGGGCGACTCCCAGAAGACTATCCATTGGAAGCTGTCCTCTAAAACTGAGGAATTGCAGGTTAAGGATTTCAGCATTAACCGCGACCGCAACGTTTACATCTTCGCGGATCTTGCCGAGGCCACCCCCTGCCCCGAGGTTAAGCGCAGAACTGCAATCAAGCAGATGAAAAAGGCGCTTAAGCTCAAGGAAAAGAAAAAGATCAAGCTTCGCGATGCCGCATTCGTTGTTGCGATAGACGGCGCCGAGAAGCTTGGAAGCAAGATAAAGGGCGGCTTTAAAAGCCTCTTTAAAAAGAAGGATAAAAAGCAGCGCAGACGCACTAAGGGCGACGACGGCACCATGGAGACTATTGATGCTATCGACCGTCTGATCAGCGACACCGCCTTTGCAAGTGCAAAGCGCAGAAAGGCCTTTAAGGATGCGCAAAAAAAGGAAAAGAACGCTGAATTTCTTCAGAAAAAGGAAGCGATCCTTGAAAACCTTGCCGCTGAAGAGGCCGCTGAAAAGGCCGTTATTGACAAGCTTTACGAAAGCATTAACGAATTGACCGCAGACGATGATGCCCCTGTTCTTGACGATGCTATTATGGCTTGGGGCGGAAAGCCCAAGAGCGAATACGAGGACGATATGGCAGAATTCACAGCTGACGGTGTGGTTGAAATTGCTCTTTCAGCCGTTAAGCGAGAATTATCCCGCGGAAATAAATGCACTCTCGTTTGGTACGATTCCCGCGAGGACAGAGGATTCTCTCACTACAGCATCTCCTCTCCCATAGAGCTTGAGGCAGCATTTAACAAATTTGCTTCCGCTCCCACGGCGCCTTGCGAAAAGAAGATCACCGATCTTATAAGGATCGTTTCGGAATCAATGAACGTTACTATCAAATTCGTAACCGCCAATATTGATCCCATTTCCCTCTCCGAATACTGCGTCGTTCCTGCTATGTTCGGAGGCGCGGGCGCAGGATGCACCTGTGAGGTCATGCTCTTTAACCCCGAATCAAGATATACCAATCCTATTGCCCGCCGAGAATACGGGGCGACCTGCAAGGAGCGCCTTATAGGATGCGGTATTCACATGACAGAATTTAAATACGTTAAAACTGACGATGGCGCTTCAACGCTTATTTCAGTTGACTTTTAAGCGGAGGAGTTATTATGAAAGAATTTATAAATAAGCTCCTCAGCTTTACCAAAAGATCAAAGCCCTTAAAAAAGAGATCAAAAAGAACTGCCCCCACCGACATTATCTATTCTCCTGCCGAGATCAGCACCACAACCTCAAGAATAGTTGGCGTTGCACTCAGGGCTGTCATTATGTTTATGGGAACGTTCGGTATCACAGCATTCGTTGCAGATTTCTTTGCAATCACCTACAACGAGGTGTACTGGGGCGGATATTACGTTCCCGTTGGCATTATTGCCTTTGCCGCCCTCGTTATTTCCGCTGTTTTCGGATTTGCCTCATACAGCAAAAAGACAGCGCTTATAGCATTCCCCTCCTTTACTGCCGCATATCTTGGTATATGTGCTATCTTCCACGGAAACCCCTTTGAATATATTGCTGACTGCGTTGTCAGAATTTACAATTTCTGCCTCTACACAATGATATCAAGAGGCTATATGTATTTCAGCGATTATATGATAAAGGAAATTTATGACTACTCCAATTCAGCTTACGTTACAAGCGACAAGCTCAGACTTGGAGGCGTATTTATACTGACCTTCGTTATCGGCGCTCTGATCGGCGCTTCAATGATGAAGAAGGTTCGACTTTGGCTGATTGCTCCCGTTTGTATTATTTTTCTCGGCCCCACCTTGATGTTCAATTTATCAAGAGGCACTATAGGCTTCGTTTTCACAATCGCCTTCATCGTTGCAACTTTGACAGTTTATATTTACGACTACAGATTTGCAGGTCCTCTTGAAAGGAAAAACGAACGTATCAGGCTTCGCCTTGAAAAGCGAGAGGCCAAAAGAGCTCGCCGCGCTTCTGCAAAGGAAGAAAAGAAGGCTCTCCGCGAGGAGGCTGACAAGATGCTCATGGCGGCCCTTAAAGCTGATATGGGCGCAAAGAAATCTCGCCTTGCACAAAAGGCTGTTTTCAAAGCTCACAAGCTAGCAAAAAAGAATGCAAAGAAATCCGAGAAGCGCCGTATCAAGGCTGAGAAAAAACAAAGCAAGATAAACAAAAAGGCGGAGAGGGTTGAAACCAAGAAGCTTAAAGCTGCTTCGGCAAAAGATCCTGCCGCTAAAGCTCTGCTTGATGAAAAGCTCAACCACAAAAAAGGCATCAAGGCTGACAGAAAGGCAATAAAAGCTGAAGAGAAGGCTAAAAAGAATACCGCTCGCCATCGCAGTGATCTGATATCTGCCGCAGGCGGTATTGCAGGAATCGGCTCTGCCGTTCTTGCTCTGCTTATAGCAGGTCTTCCTGCTCTTGCTATCAACGGTCCCTTTGCTAAGATAGAGCCTGTTTACAACAAGGTAAACATAGCAAACTACTACGTTACCGCCTATCTTTCCGGCAATGACATTGATCTTAATGATCTTTCCGCTTACGGTATTGAGGAGCTTACTCCCAGAAAGCTTTCCTTTGCCCCGCTTCAGTATGAGGATACGCAGATATTCTCTATTGACACCACATCTGATAACAATATTTATTTAAAGGGATGGGCGGCGGACAGCTTTGATTATTATTCCGATACATGGATGGGCGCTGACTACGACAAGGTCCTTATGTACAGACAGCAGTTTGGCGAGGGATTTTCTCCGGACCAGATAGCCACATCCTTCAAGAAATACGTTTATCCCTCTACTATAGAGGTTGCTGAGCCCGAGGTTTACAAAAACTTCAGCAAATTCGGGTTTACAATGCAGTCTGTTTCTGTTTTCCGAAACTACGGCTACAGCAGACTTATGTTTATTCCCTACTCAATGGATACAGGCTTCGGTCTTCTCGAAAGAAAGACTCTTGATCCAATTATGAAGAAATATTCCAATTATTATGAGGGTATTTATTCATCACGATTCTTTGAGGCAGGAGATTCCTACGACTCCGTTTCTTATATTACAAGAATGAACAGAGACGGAATTTCGGCAGAGCTTGAAAATGCAATTGCCTACTACAACGCCTCCGTTTCTGCTATTGAATCGCTTCGCGGAGCGGATCAGGCAACTATAGACAGCGGTATTTACGAATACGAGATGAGTTTGCAGGAAAACGGCATCACCTACATCGGTACAAGCATAGTGGACAGATATTTCAATACTATGACGGAAGATGAAAGATCCGTATTTGACAGCAATATTCATACGGAGAAGTCCTACAGAGAATACGTTGTAAATAACTATCTCGCATCTTTTGGCAGCGAGAAGATCACAGCACTCGCCAAGGAGCTTTACGAGGCAGCTCAGGTTGAGGTTGAAACTGATACTCATCAGCTCATTCTTCGCACCATCAATTATTTAAAGGACAATTGCACCTACACTATCACTCCCAACGAATCCCTTTATCCCGGAGCGGGCAGTATTCTTGACGCATTTATCTTTGACGTTAAGGAGGGCTACTGCTCACACTTTGCAACTGCAGCCTGCGCTATTCTTCGCGAAATGGGCATTCCTGCAAGATTCGTTGAGGGATATATTGCAACAGACTTCGCTGAACAATACGGAGATTACAAATCCTCTGTTCTTGACAGTAATGCACACGCCTGGATAGAGGTGTACTACGACGGGATGGGCTGGATCCCTTATGAAACTACTCCAGCTTATTACGACGATATGTACGACCCTGACAGCGCCACCATTGAGCCTGTTGATCCCAATGATCCCACAACTCCCTCTACTCCGCCTCCTATGACTGATAACGACACCGATATCAACGATTATGAGGACGATTACGAGGAGGAGCTTACAGAGATCCAGAAGTTTATCATCGTTGTATCCTCTGTTGCCGCAGCATTGCTTCTCTTCTTTATCGGCAGATTGCTTATAAAACGATTTATCCGCCGAGGAGTTAATATGCTTTCAGACAGATACGATCTGATCAGACGCGCGCGAGATCTTGAGGTTTGGAATAATCCCAAGACCGACAGACATTCTATGGCAAGAAGAATCAACGACCAGATATTCGATATTCTTGAGGTTATCGGTGCGGCTCCCGAAAAGGGCGAATTGTCTACCGATTACGGCAAGAGGATCTCCCATAGCTACGGTGATCTTTCCAAGATCAGCGCCGAGGAGATTTTCAATATTATCCAGAAGGAAGAATTCGGCCACGGACTTTCCTTTGAGGAAAACGCCATGCTTGCTGAATACCTTGCGGATATCACAGCTTCTGTTTACGCGGGCCTCAACCGCTTCCAGAAGATCAAATACCGATATATCAAGAGAAAGATATAATATGACAAAAACAGAAATAATTAACCTGCCCACATCGTCCCTTGCATATCTCGGCGACTCAGTTCTTGAGCTGATGGTTCGCCAGAAGCTTATATCCGAGGGCATCGGCGGTATAGGTGAGATAAACGCCAAAGCACTTACCTACGTTACCGCTGTTGCACAGAGTGAGGCTTTCGCAAAAATAGAGCATATGCTCACAGACGATGAATCAAGCGTTTATAAAAGGGGCAGAAACAACACTCACTCTGCTCCCAAGAGCGCTACCCACGCGCAGTACAGCCGCGCAACAGGCTTTGAATGCTTATTTGCATATTTGCACCTTATGGGTGAAACAGAGCGACTTAAAGAGCTTTTCGCGGCGGCTTACGCAGAATAATTAAAGGGCGTGGGGATATATTCTCCACGCCCTAATGCTTATAAGGAGGTTCAAATGAAAAGGATACTTGCAATATTGCTCGTTTTTGCTATTACGGTGTCGATTTTAGCATCCTGTAACAATGACGAAAAGCCTGTAGAAACAACTGCAACTGACACATCAAAGACGGAAAGTCCTGCAATTCGCGAAAGCAAAGCTTATCCCAACGCCTTGACTGTTTCAGCCTATTCCCTGCTGACAAATAACGAAAAGATCGTTTATGAAGCCATTGCAAAGCTTATATCCTCTCCCGAGCCTTCTAAGACTGTTACTCTAAAAAAAGGCGTTGCTTCTGACACATTTGATATGGTGATGGATATTTTCAGAGCCAACTTTGCAACACACAGCGCCGTTATTGAAAAGATTTCTTTTACGGCTGATGAGGATAATATTACAGCTGTAATGATCGACGACGATTTTAACGTTGAAGCTTTCAAAAAAGAATATGAGGAGATAAACAAAAGGACTGACGAGATCATTCAAGCAATTCCCTTGGGACTTTCAGACAAGGAGATCGTCTTTGAGATCGTTGATCATTTAATTGAAAGCGTTGAGCTGCTCGGAGATGACGAGTCTACGTCCGTTTACAACGCCCTTATTGACGGTACGGCTGACTCTGAGGGCTTTGCCAAGGCCTTTGATCTTCTCCTGAAAAAAGCCGGCATTCCAGCTTTTACAGTTTATGATTATGAAAGAACCTCGGAATACGACATATCAACAAATAAAAGCACAGTAACTTATACCTTCCCCGAACCAAGACATTATTGGAACTATTTATGCATATGGAATAAGTGGTATGAGCTTGATCTGTCCAAGCTTCATCCTTTTTGGTTTGATACGGGCGAAATGTTTTTGAATATTGATACCCTTATTGCTGATACTACGTATCCCTACTCTTACGCTTACTATTTTTACCGAACTGATATGGACAAGATGCATCTGCCTATGACTGAACCGTGGCAAAGCAGTATGAATTCCTATGAAAGCGGCGAAGTAGTTATTGACCTGTTAAAAAGTGCAAGTCTTGAAGGATTATCAAGGCACGATTATTCCTTAAAGGTTAAGTTTAAAAGCATTGACGCTACAGAAAAGTTTCTTGAATACAACAGAACAAATATTAAGGATAAAACGGGAACGGAATATACCCTTCATCTCAGAAAAGAAGCGGGAGAGGTAGATGTTGTAAACGTTACTCCGGTTAAGGTCGTTGATTTTGTTAATATCTCTTATACGACCGAAAGCTATAAATTTGACTTCTGCTTTACTTATGATGAAAACACAGATTTTCGCGATCAATCAACTCTTACAAACTTTGATACGATTACCATAAGCATTGATATTCCGGAGCATTGGAGCGGAAAAGAAGGCATATATTATAAATATTCGGATTATACAGACTACCCCGGATTTACAAGCGCTATGAGTATTCTAAGGTTAGTAAAGACAGACGTTGCTTTAAATGAAGCAAATTCCAAAGGGCTTGCAGGCGGAGAATTATACATGAGCGAATTCTTCACCCAAAAGACATCAAATGGAAATGATTACTCTTATTTCTTACAAAAGGAACCTCTTGGAATCGAAGGCTATTATTCTGTTTTGATTCGTATTTCAAAAGACTATGTGATCAGTCTTTACATTACGGAAAAGCTTGCACACGAAGACATCATTATGAATGTTATTGATTCCATACGTATTCTTGAATAAACATAAATAAAAAAACGCCCGATCGGGCGTTTTTTTATTTCTTTGACAGCTTATACAATGAATAAAAACGGTCGAACTCCTCATCGGATATTTCACGCAGCTGGTCAAAGAGAACCTCGCCTTCTTCATTATATGCATCAAGCATATCTACGTAGCGGTCCCATTCCGTATCGTCCATTTCCAGAAGAATTTCCAAATAGTCCTCAATATTTTCGGTTTCATCTGAAAATCTGTCATAGGCTTGCTTATATAGATCAAGGACCTTCTCGTCTGCGCTTTTCATTGTATTTCTATATTCTGCCTGTCCTACAAGCTGAGCATAGGACGTTGCATATCCTCCGTTGAGGGCTACCGCATTACCCATAGCATCTGCTAAAGCAAGCTCTGCGCTATTTTTTACACTGTCTCTGTATTTCAGATATGCCTCGTCAGTATTTACGTCATAAGAAAATTCTCTGTTTTCAAGCATTTCACGAGCTTTATTAATGGCGCTTTGATGAGAGCCTTCATATTGAGGTTCCTCTTTTTTCTTCCACTCATCATATGAGTCCTTTACGTCCATACTCAGCTCTTTATCATATTTTCCTACAGAAGCTGAATTAACCGTTCCCGTCACCATTGCTATTATTAATCACCCTTTCTATATCCGATCTCAGCTCTTTGTTCAGATTATCATAGCTTATATTGGAAAATCCCATATTTACAGCAAGCGAAAGCTGATATAACCAAGCCATCAATCTTTCATTATCATACTTATCACCCTTCATCAGGGGAGGTGCGCTTATTCGTATCTTCATTGATTATCTCCCATATTATATCCACTTGAAATAACGGTCTTTACAACTGACAAAAGCGTGAATTCTCCGTATCCCATAAACTTGAGACTGAAGCTATTGCATCGTCTCGGTCTTACCGGCACTGACACTATTCCGTTTTTGCCCGAAATTACGCAAAGACGATGCCATTCATCCTCGTCATCGTAGCTTATCTCAACGTTAAACATGGTATATTCCTCAAGAGATAGCTTAAACTCAAGACGCTTTAAAATTTTTCTGTACGGGAGCTTATAATCCATTTTCATTTTAAAGCTCCAGACTACGACCTGCTCTCCCTCGGAATCACTGGTGCCTCCAACGCTTAAAAGTGACTTTCCGCCGCTCCCTTCAGTCAGCATATACAGCTCTTTTCCGTTTCTGCAGAAGGACAATACCTTCGTATTATCCTCGCGATACCACTCTCTGTTTGCTGTGTTATATACAAACAGCTCATATTCTCCCTTTGAATTCTGCATTGAAACGTAGTAATCTCCGTTTCTGCTTCCAGCAACCGCATTTCTGTAGGCTTCGTTTCCAAGGGCTTCATCAACGTTATACGGAAAGCCTCCGTTATAAGCTACGATACCGTTATAAGTTTTGTAAAAAAGAGTGTTATCAACAATAACCGCACTATCAGCACTTCCCTTTTCTATTCCTCTGACATTACTTGTTATAATCGAAAAATCCGACGGACTGCTTCCATATACTCTGATAATACTGTCCTCTTTGAAAAATATAGGATCGCCCTCGTATGTTACTGCGCCCGTAAACGCTCCGTCTACGCCTACTGAAGCAACGTATGAATCCGTTGATACCCCTTCAAAGGTATACCAATTCTTAGCATCTCCCAAGCGGCTTGCATATATCTCATTTATAGGCTCACCGTTTGAGTTAACGCCGTATCTGCATCCCCAAAGTCGGTTTCCTGCCGCAGTTACGTAATCCATTTCGGGTAAATTACGGCTGATGGTCAATTTTTTATCCGTTTGAACCATATCTGCAGTTATAGAGGCAGATATTACAATATAATCGTTATTCTTTGATACGTACGCTATCTTATGCAGGCCGTCTACGGCTGTGTTTCCTTCCACCATTACGTAATCCCCTGCCTTGAAATTATAGGCAAAATAATGATTTGCGAGATAGTCACCCTTTTTATCGTTATAATACCTGTATTTCTTTGACACGAGCTTTACGTAGCCGGAATCAGCCTGGGGATTTTTCCCTGTTTCGTCTACGGAGGTTATTTCGATCTCGAAGCACGTATCGTCTACAACGCCAACCGGAAGCTCCGATGTGGAGCTGAGTCTTCCTTTGTCTGCAACGTTCATAAGATTTATATACACGTTATCAGGAAAGAAATACAGATATCCTCCTGAGGCGATCATCTTATTCACTCCGTTTGTAATACCTGTCAAGGACAAAAGCGGTTTGTTTTTAATAACGCCGTTATCATCATAATAAACCTTAAGTGTTGTTTCAGTCGCCACGACAAACGCGTTTTCAATAAGCTCTCCATTAAGCTTAATATCTGTTGATATAAACGAAAGGATCTTATCAGCTTCAATATCGATTTTTCCGCGAAGCAATCTGGCCGAAAGACAATCCGCCTCACGCCCGCTCATATTGATCATTTCATAAAAAGAATCATCGCCTGCACATACGCGCCTGTCAAGACCTTTGAATTTATTCGTTGTCCTTACGCTCTCCGAGCACTTACGCTGATAGGGTATTCTCATATGCTTATCTCCTCTGCCCTTACTATGGGAGCATGTTCTCTGTTATACCAATCCGTATAAGAATTGTACGCAGATGCAAATGCAGAGGCGCTGTTTTCAAAGCTTCGCGCATCACGCATCAACAGATCGTTCTGCGCATTAAGATAATGAATATAGAGCTCACTATAAGGCTCGGGGCAAAGCAGATCTCTATCTCCGTCCTTCACGGGTGCGGGACGAGGACCGGGATCCTTATGAGTTAAGATCACCTCGTTATAAATGATATCCTCTATCTGCTGAAGCCATCTGTATTTCAGCTCGTTTTTAACTGACTCCGCCATATACTCATCAGTAAGAAATATGATCTCACTAACTTTCATATTTTCTCCTCTCTAAGGACTGTGCCTGCGGAAAATTTTCCGCAGGCACCCTTGCCTCATAATTTAATTTGAATTTGCTTCAATGAATCTTTCGGCAAGCATATCAGACCTCTGACTCTCAAGGATCACCTCGGCAAAACGCTCGGGGATGCTGACTACCTTGCCCGTCTGCACAAGCATATTCTCCCCGTTAACAGCAACGTAGCGCTCTGTATCCGCCTTGTTTCTTCGGGGGATAAAAATCTCTCTCAGCTTTTCCATATCAGTTCTCCTCCACTATAGATGATGCAAAGGAGGAGGAGCTTTCTACTCTGAGCATATACTCCTCGACAAGTCGGCATGCAACCTTTGCTGCCTTCCAGCCAACGGAGGAGCGCTGATTGAGGGGATCGTTGCCATAGCCCTTCTGCTTAACGATATGCTCAATGCCGCCACCTGCAATATCAGTTGTACCGTAAGCATTAGCACCGATAAAGAGTGTTGAGAAAACTGCTCCGCCCTCTGCTGTGCCCTCACCGGGACAAAGAACGTCGCCTGCATTATAAGTAATACCGTCACAATGGTCGATATAGATATATTTAGCTCCCGCAATTACGCCGATGATATTTGCAGTTACTGTACCGCTCTTACCCTTATAGATAATCTTTCTTCCAACGATATCGTTTGTGATGGCTTCATTAACAGCGATTCTGTAAGGAGTTGTTTCGCCTGCGGTAGGTACAGACTCTGTTGCATCGGGCTTAAAGCCGGACACTGTGAGATTTCTGCTCGCGTTGCAAAGATCCTTGCCATAGAAGATCTTAGCCTCGGAGGACTGAACGAATCTTACTCCGCCAAGTGTTCCGATCTCACCGTTAAGAATGTTTTCAGGCTTTGCATACTTCTGGATATCCACCCACTGACCCTCTGCGTCCTGCATAAGGTCAAAGGCAACGTAGGGGTGAATAACGGCCACGTAAGAGCCGTCAATCGTAGGTGCATTCATTGCTCTGAGCTGAGCTGCCGCCTTGAATACGTCGCGTACACGCAGCTTACAGTTCTCATTGATCTGAGAACGGCTTGTAATCTCTGTTTCGTTACCGTTCTCGTCTACTGCGGGACAATAGTTAACGTTAGTTCCGCCCATGATCTGATTACGAACTACTGTGTCAACAGTTCTGCCCGCCTGATCGGCAAGCTGTCTTGTTGCCTCAACCACAACGGGGTCTACGCTCGTAAGCTCAAGCATATCCGTCAGCTCAACGTAATCGCCGTACTGGTCAACCGTTGCACTGACAGGTGTTACTGTAAGCTTACTGCCTGTAGGAGTTACACCCTCTGTGATGGGTCGAATAGCCTTAGGAAGGCTATTGAAACGGCGAAACTCAATAGACTTTCCACCGTTCTTGGGAATGGGGCGCTTCTGCGCAAACTGATCAAACACAAGATTGGGGCTTGCAAGCTCAATAAGTGTTTTATCATAGAAGGTCTTCATCTCCGCAGAGAGCCCTGCATTGCCTTCTGTATAAGCATCAGATGCCGCTGTGTTGGCGTTTACATACGCCGCTGTTCCGTTTACTACCTCGCCTGCCGCAAAAAGCTGAAGATCAGCCATATTGATTCTTTCCATAATTGTTCCTTTCATTTTCAGAATTTAACTTTTGCTCCTTTTTCAACTCTGCGAAGAATATCTCTGATCCCGCCACCCGTTAAATTGGCAACGTTTTTCTTTTCTGATATTCCTCCCTGCTCTCTGAGACCGTTTTCCTCCGGTCGGAGAGCGCCGGAGCGCAGATGCGCAACAGCCTTTTCATAGCCTGCCTGTTCAGCCTCCAGCTTAATTTTTTCAATGATATCGTCGCGATGAACAAAGTCATATGCACTTTTAAGATCGATTCCGCAGCTGATAAGCTTTGCGAAAACAGGATCTTCAAGCTCACTCTGAAGCTCAAAATCGGGATATGCTTCCTTTAAGGCCTTCGCCTCCAAAAGACGTGACCTGTATCTTTTCTGATTTGAATTTTCCTTGGCCTTTGTGCGAAGCATTTCCTTTAGTCTTCTCTTTTTCATTGCACGACGGATTTCCTCGGGAGAACTGCCGTCACAGTCAAGCTCCTCGGAAAGCTCCTGCAAAAGATAGTCAAGTGCGGTTTTCTCCTCCACAGCTTCCTTCTCTTCTGCAAATGTTTCGTTTTCTTTCATAAACCGTGCCTTTCTGCTTGATTTTTTAAACTTTGCAAAGTCTGTGCATATTATATCCTTCCTATTTTGCTTTTTCTCCCCTCTCGGGAGCTTTGATGCACTTTTGCATCATTCTCCCGAAAGCTCTTGTAAATGAGGTTTAAAAATGATAGAATATATATCCAGACTCACTACAGGAG
The DNA here is from genome assembly GCA_045632025.1 of Candidatus Avispirillum sp. Lineage (GTDB taxonomy): Bacteria > Bacillota > Clostridia > Oscillospirales > CAG-272 > Avispirillum. Next base: position 15,049 of record JAZQVW010000025.1, read on the forward strand.
GCACATAATGAACGAAAAAGAAATAGGCGAGCTTCGCCGAAGAATATCTCCCGATAAGACAAGCATTCAGCGTATCCGCGGCTGCTACGTTACCGAGCAGAGAGAGATCCTTTCAACCTTTAACTCATCTCTTGCTATGCTTAACGAGATCGAAACAGAGGAGCTTCTTGCTATAATAAAAAAGACTCTCTCCGGCGGACTTGGAAAGAATCTTATTGATATTGAATTTTCCACTCATCAGGTTGTTTCAGGAGAGGAACACAAGCTTCTCTCTGAGCTTCGCACAAGCTCTCTTGAAAACGATGAAGCAGTGGACAAGCTTTACAAGGCTATTATCGAAAGCGTTCAGATCGAGGGAAGCTATCTCATTCTTCTTGCGAGCGATAAGTACGACGTTTTCAGCTACAGCGGCGACGGCTCAAAGGATGAAGACTCTGCAACTGTTTTCTCCTATTTCCTTTGCTCTATCTGTCCTATAAAGCTTACTAAACCTGCTCTCAGCTATTATGGCGACGAATTCCACTCAGTTGCGGCAAATTCCGTCATCTCCAATCCCGAGCTTGGCTTTATGTTCCCTGCCTTTGACGACAGAGCGGCTAACATTTACGGCGCGCTTCTTTACACAAGAAACACCTCCGACAGTCAGGATGAGTTTATAGATAAGGTTTTCAAGAGCGAGCCTCCCATGCCCGCGGCAGTTCAGAAGGAGACATTTGAGGCTGTTCTAAGCGAGGCTGTTGCAAATGAATGCAATATGGACGTTGTTCAAGCGGTTCACGAAAAGATCTGTACTATGGTTGACGAGCACAAGGCGGCAAAGGTTCGTGAGCCTCTTCTCATTTCCAAGGCTACTGTTAAAAACGTTCTGTCCGACTGCGGCGTTGCAGAGGAAAAGATAACTGCATTTGACCAGCAGTTTGATAAGAGCTTCGGACAGGGGACTGAGGTTCCTCCCAAAAACATTATCAACACAAAGCAGTTTGAGGTTAAAACTCCCGACGTTGTGATCAAGGTCAATCCCGAGCGCCCCGATCTTATTAAAACAGAGATCATTGACGGAACAAAGTACATAATGATCCGCGCTGAGGACGAGGTTACTGTAAACGGTGTCAGCATAAACATTGGCGAAGAATAAAACAAAGCAAAAAAAGCACTCCTTTCGGAGTGCTTTTAATTTACTAAGTATTAGAGATACTTCTTGATAACGTCTGTTGCGTTTTCAGCGGGCATAGAAATTGTCATTACACAATTTACGTTATTAACAAGAGCTGCAACCTTATCAAGGAAGATATCAAACTTTGCATTGTCGTCGCGGCAGATCTTGAGCGCGGAGTCTACGTAAAGATCTGTTACGTCGTTGTTGCTTGCAAGAATACCTGCTACGAAGCCGTAAAGGTCTTCAGCATCGTCGATAGCATACTCTTTTGTATTAATAAGTCTGCACTGGGGCTTAACCTCAAATCGGAGTTTATCGCCTTTTTCTATACAAACCACGTCACCCTTTGTTGAATCAAGTGACTGATTAACCATCTCAATAAGCTGTTTTGTTTTGCCTGTTCCTTTTACGCCGATAATAACTTTCAGCATGGGTAAGTCCTCCGTTTAATCTATTATTGCCTTTCAGCATTACTACTGATGTGCTTATTATACATTACCTAAACAAAAATTGCAATAGTTTTTATGAAATATTTATAAAAAAGATTAGTGTTTACGTATGTTTCATAATAAATTATCAACAATACTAATTTGGTATCTTTATAAAAACAAAAAATCCTGCATCAGTGATGCAGGATTTTTACAACCTATTAATTACTTAGCCATTCTTGCCTTAAGCTCAGCCTTGAGAGCATCAAGGGAGGGATCGGGCTTATCAAGAAGCGCGAACATATTCTTCTTATATTCTTCTACGCCGGGCTGGTTGAAGGGATTAACTCCAAGTGTGTAGCCGGAAACTGCACAAGCAAGCTCGAAGAAGTATACCATATAACCGAAGGAATATGCGCTTCTGTCGGGTACCTCAACTACGATATTGGGAACACCGCCGTCCATATGAGCATAAAGTGTTGCCTTCATAGCTGTACGGTTGATCTCATGGATCTCCTTGCCTGCAAGGAAGTTAAGTCCGTCAGAATTAGCCTCGTCAAAGGGAACGCAGATTGTATCATTTGAGCCCTGAATATCGAGAACTGTTTCAAAAATGTTTCTCTGACCCTCCTGGATATACTGACCGAGAGAGTGAAGGTCTGTGGAGAAGATTACGGATGCGGGGAAAAGACCCTTGTTATCCTTACCTTCGCTTTCGCCGTAGAGCTGCTTCCACCATTCGCAAAGCATCTGAGCAGAGGGCTCGTATGCAACGAGGATCTCTGTTGTCTTACCGCTTCTTTCAAGAACGTTTCTGTATGCAGCATACTTAAGACATTCGTTTTCAGCAAAGGGCTTTGTTGTATATTCGCTTCTTGCATCCTGTGCGCCCTTCATAAGCTCGTCAAGATCAACGCCTGCTACAGCAATGGGAAGAAGACCAACTGCTGTGAGAACGGAGAATCTGCCGCCTACGTCATCGGGAACTACAAAAGTTTCATAGCCGATCTTATCGGAAAGCTCCTTGAGCTTACCCTTAGCCTTATCTGTTGTTGCAAAAATTCTCTTCTTTGCTTCCTCTTCGCCATACTTCTTAACGAGGAGGTCGCGGAATACTCTGAAGACAACTGCAGGCTCTGTTGTTGTGCCGGACTTGGAAATAACGTTTACGCAAACGTCCTTACCCTCGCAGATCTTGAGAAGGTCGTTGAGAGCAGATGTGGAAATGCTGTTACCTGCAAAATAGATATCAGGTGTGTCCTTAGCAACGTTATTATAAAGGTTACCCTGGATATATTCAATTGCAGCGCGCGCGCCAAGATAAGAGCCTCCGATACCGATAACGATGAGCACGTCGCACATGCCCTTGATTCTTTCAGCCGCTGCCTTTATTCTATCATATTCTTCACGGTCATAGTTAACGGGAAGATCGTACCAGCCAAGGAAGTCGTTACCTGCGCCGTCCTTATTCTGTACTGTTGCGAGAGCCTTTTCAACCTCGGGGCGAATCGCCTCTACATCCGCGTCTGCTACGAAATCGCGAACAAATTCATTATTAAGTTTAAGTGCCATTTATTGAGTCCTCCGTTTACTTGTTTTAAACTCACTACCTTTATACTACTACATTTTTATAATTTTTTCAAGGTCTTTTAACGATTTATTTCGCTAAAATATACAGTAATTTTGCCAAAATTTGCAAAGTATTCCCCAGAAGCTTATTTTTTGTGCATCCCCTGCCGCCGTTATATCAATCTCTCCTATAACTTTACCGTCACAAAGATATTTCACCTTACCTATCTTATCTCCCTTTTTTATAGGAGCGCTTACACTTTCCGGAAGCTCTATTTCCACGGTTATCTTTTTTTCTTTACCACGGCCAAGCAGCTTTGCAAACTCTCCGTACTCAGCTTTTACAGAGCCTACATCCCCGCCTGTCAGCTTAATTTCCCCTGCACTGCCGCCTTCAGCTCTATATACAGAATATGTAGCAAAGCCCCAATCAAGTAGAGTCGTGGCCGCAGAATTTCTCTGATCCCTTGTGTCTGATCCCATAATTACCGCTATAAGGTGCATTCCTTCCCTCTTGGCTGTTGCGCTGATGCAAAAGCCCGCCTTTGACGTAGACCCTGTTTTCAGGCCTGTGGCACCGTTATAAAATCTTATGAGTCTGTTTGTGTTGGAGAGCCCGAATTCTCCGTTTCTTATTGAATCCATCCATATCGTTGTATAATCAAATATCTTCGGGTGTTTCGTTATCAGCTCTCTTGAGGCTATGGCTATATCATAGGCACTTATGGTATGATTCGTTACGTTATCATCAAGCCCCGTAGTATTTTCAAAATTGGTATTCTTCATACCAAGCTCCCCTGCTCTTTCATTCATTCGGGCAACAAAGGATGCTTCGCTTCCTGCAACTCTTTCTGCAAGGGCTACTGCGGCATCGTTTGCGCTTGAAACGACTACACATTTCAGCATCTCGTCCACACTCATTTGCTCACCCGGCTCAAGAAATACCTGAGAGCCTCCCATTGAAGCCGCATTTTCACTAACGGACACCATATCCGTAAGGCTAAGCTCCCCGCGGTCAATTGCCTCCATCACAAGAAGAAGCGTCATAACCTTTGTGACTGATGCGGGAGGCAGGGCTTCATCAGCATTTTTGGCATATATCACCTCTCCGCTTTCTGCATCCATCAACACTGCGCTTTTGGCCTTCACCTCAAAGGGAGCGTTATCCTCCGCGGCATTACTGTTAAACGGAATTAAGGAAAAAAGCATAAAAATTGTTAAAAACAGGGGTATTATCCTTTTCATTGTATATTCTCCTTAAATAATTTATAACAATATATGTTGTGTTTGGCATAAGTATACCAAACTGAATCTTGACATGGACTGATTTTTGTAGTATTATAGTAAAAGCATATACTTACACAGAAAGGAAATAACAGCATGAGTGAAGTTACAAAGGATATCCTCAGCGAAGCAACTGTTAACGGCAAGTTCCTTATGTACAAGGAGCGCCCCCTTGTTCGCGAAGGTAATACTATAATTTACGGTAATATGGACGATGAATATATTCTTTCTCTCATTATTATGAATGAAAAGGAATATATGGGCAAGGCTGTTCCCGACAAGGTTATCGTTCAGGTTATGAAAACCGATCCCTCTCTTTCCGATGGCGAAAAAATCGTTAAGCAGGATCTTAAAAACGGTCTTTATGAAGCATTTGAGCTTGGTATGATCTGGCTTGAAAGACTTATTGCTAACTAAAACGAATCTCTTTGAAAGGACAACCACGTTATGAAAAAGGCAAGAATTATTGCATTTGTTCTGGCAGCAGTTATGATGGTCTCTCTCTGTGCTTGTAAAAAGGACGATCAGAGCGCAGATACAACTGTTCCCGATGAAACAACTGAAGCTCCTGAAACAGAGGCTCCTGAAACTGAAACTCCTGAAACTGAAGCTCCCGAAACAGATCCCGCTACAGGCGAGCCCGAGTTTGTAAATCCCCTTACAGGTCTTGCAGCAGGCGTTGACGTTGCTAACAGACGCCCCGTTGCTATCATGGTAAACAACGTTAAGGCAAGTCTCCCCCAGTCCGGCGTTTCCAAGGCAGACATCCTCTTTGAATGTCTCGCTGAGGGCGGCATCACAAGACTTATGATGCTCTCCACAGAATACGAATTTCTTCCTAAGGTTGGTTCTGTTCGTAGCGCAAGAGACTACTACATCGACTTTGCTGACGGATTTGATTCCATCTTCGTTCACGCAGGCGGAAGCACATATGCTTACAACACACTTGCTAACAGAAACACAGACAACATTGACGGAGTAAACGGCCCCTCCCCCAAGGGTACATTTGCTCGCGATAAGGATCGTCTCGCTGCAGGTGTTGCAAGCGAGCACACGCTCTTTATGCAGGGCGGCGAGGCTCTCAAGGCTGCAATCGAATCTCTTAAGTTCAGAACAGAAAAGAAGGACGACGCTGATACTCCTATGGTATTCAAGGCTTGGGACGAGGTTACTACTCTCGGCAGCAACGCTAAGCACATCGGTGTTAACGTTTCCAACTATCAGTACGTAGACTACGTTTACGATGAAACAACCTCCACTTACCTCCGCTATCAGTATCACGGCGAAAAGCACATGGACTGCGATACTGAAACTCAGCTTGCATTCACAAACGTTATTCTTATGTTCAACGAGTCCGGACAGATCAAGGGCGACGAAAAGAACAGACTTTGGATGCAGACAACAGGTGAGGGCGAAGGCTACTACATCACAAACGGTACATACGCGCCTATCACATGGAAGAAGGACAGCGCAAGCTCCGCTATCAAGTACTACTATGAGGACGGCACTGAGGTTGAATTCAACCGCGGTAAAACAATGATCAACGTAGTTAACGAGGCTAACAAGAGCCAGGTTGTATTCGACGACAACACAGAAGATTTCGCAAAATAATTTAAAAACGAGGTGGAAACACCTCGTTTTTTATATTCCTCTTGCGAAAATGATCAAACCGTGATACAATTACCCTATAAACTTTTTTGGGAGGTTATATGGATTCCAGCTTCCTTTTATCCTGTGCGCTTGATATCGGCGAGCAGATGCTTATCGGCGGCGCTGAGATCTACAGAGTTGAAGATTGTATCAAGCGAATCTGCCTTTCATATGGAATGAAGCGCATCGACGTTTTCACTATCACCTCAAGCATCGTTGCAACCGTTGAAGATAAGGATCACAGAAACATAACTCAAACACGACGAATCTCTTCATATAAAACTGATCTTTCCAAGCTTGATAAGCTGAATCAGCTTTCAAGAGAAATGTGCACAACCAAGCCTCCTCTTGAAGAGGTGCACGAAAGGATCAAGCAGATCAAAAATTCAAAAAAATACCCCTTCTGGTTTGAGTGTCTTATCTACGGAGCAATTGCAGGTGCCTTCACTATTTTTTTCGGCGGAAGCTTTATTGACGGCGGAGTTTCTTTCGTTATCGGTCTTATCCTCAGATTGATCGTATTTCTGATCAACGCTTCGAAGGTCAATCAGGTCTTCTCAAGTCTTATCGCCTCCTTTACTATGTGCTTTCTTGCATTTATCTGCGTTAATCACATTTGCGGAGAATCAATTGACAACATAGTTATAGGTAACATCATGCTTCTGATCCCCGGAGTGGGACTTACCAATTCCCTCCGAGATCTTATCAGCGGTGATATTATGGCAGGTATGCTCAGACTTTGCGAGGTCGTTCTTATCGCTCTTTCTATTGCGGCAGGATACTTCCTTTCAGCTTTGGTGATCGGAGGACTTGGACTGTGAAGGAAATCATTATTAAAAGTATTATACAGGTTTTGATGGGCTCAATCGGCTCATTCGGATTCTCTTTTCTTTACAATATCCGCGGTAAAAAGCTTGTTTTTGCAGGTCTTGGCGGATTATTCTCATGGAGCCTTTGTCTGATTTTGCAGATATGGTTTGACAGCGAGGTTATCAGATACTTTTTATCTGCTGCCTTCGTTGCGGCTTACGCCGAGGTTCTTGCAAGAGTTATGAAAACTCCTACGACAACCTTCCTCGTTCCCGCCATCATTCCTCACGTTCCCGGAGGCTCACTTTACTACACAATGAAATTCGCTCTCAACCAGGAATGGTATGCCTTCTTCTCTAAGGCGTTCTACACGGTTGAGCTCGCTCTTGCTCTTGCAATGGGCATTATCGCAATTTCATCCCTCGTTAAGTTTATATTTGCAATGATATATAAGCTCAAAAAAAAGTCCGCTTAAAGCGGACTTTTTTATTTCGATATTATAATTCGTCAAGCACACCGAGAACTACGATACCAACTGCTGCAATTGCAATGGATGCATAGTGCTTCCAGGAGAGCTTTTCCTTAAGGAAGATGCGGCTCCAGAGAACAGATGCAAGGCAATATGCGGAAATGATGGGAGCGGACATTGCTACGTGCTCTTCATCTGCAAGCGCATAGATATACGCAAACTGACCTGCTGTTTCGAAAAGCGCACCAACGTACTTGGGAGCTTCTCTCTTGGCCTTGAACTTTTCTCTCTTAATTAGAAGGATAACGAGACATACAAGACCGCAAGCAAGGAACGTGAGCTCATATGCTACGTTTGCGCTGTCTTCGTTGAGCTTTTCAAGAACAAGGCTGTCTGCAAAGGTTCCTGCCGCGTCAAGAATACAATAGATCACGGGAAGAAGGATAGCAAGAACAGACTTTGAATACTTATAATTGGAAACAGACTGACGAGCAAGTCTTGCTTCCTCATCCTCTCTTGCTTCTACAAAGCCAAGGCTGATTACACCGATACATACAAGCGCTGTGGCAATAATCTGGGGTACGCTGATGCCTGCTGTATCACGAGTTACAAGAGACATACCGATAGCCATAACCGCTACAAGCGCGCCTGAGGAATTGCAGATGGGGGATGAAATGGAAAGCTCAATATAACGAAGACCCATATAGCCGATCGTCATAGAAAGGATATAAAGAGCGGAAACGGGAAGATATGTAAAGATAACGTCCCAGGAGATCTCAACGCCGCCTACGAAGATTTCGTATGCTGCATGAAGACCCATTACAACACCAACTGCTGTTACCATCTTAAGATGGCTTGTTTTGTCATCGCTGTCACGACAACCGATCTTTGAAAAGAGGTCTGAGCCAGACCAACAAATAAGTGCTAAAATTGCAAACCAAAACCAATTCATTATTTTAAATCTCCTTAATTTTTATACTGATTTTTAACTGATGCTTACATTATTTTACGCAATCAGCCGCTCAGATAAAAATAAGGATAGCATTTATGAATTTGCAGATTCGCCAATGCTAAAAAGTTTCTCATTTTTCCTCACCAGGATTAAATTTACAATACAGATTATACAACAGGCTTGTTGTAAAGTCAACAAAAAAATCTTATTTTTAGCAATTTTCTATCATGCCTTCAAGCATTACTGCTTTTTCAAATGATTCTCTTACGAATCTTTCTGCCGTATAGTCCTTATACATTTCGTGAACGTCCTGATGGACCTCGAGAGATACGGGACCGCTATATCCTACGTACTTAAGTCCCCTTGCTACCTTATCATAATCAACCTTTCCGTCAAAGGGGATCATATGCCAATCGTAATCTCCAAAGTTGTCATGAAGATGAACTGCGATAAGCCTGTCTCCAAACATTTCAAACAGATCAAGCTGGGGACAAAGATAATTATGATGTCCGCAATCATAGCAGAATTTTGCTCGCTCTGAGGGCACGTTATCATAAACATACTGCAGATAGTCTATTCGGCGAAGATTTTCAAAGGCAATATCAACTCCTGCCTCCTCTGCTGCTTTGACTATCCTTCTGATTCGCTCGATTCCCTTCATATTA
>JAZQVW010000026.1:0-2309 GCA_045632025.1 Candidatus Avispirillum sp.
CTGACTGATGAGATGCGCGCGAAGGGTTTAGGGTTGCTTTATTAAAGACTGCTAAATCAAAGAATTCAGATTCAAACTTTACATCTCATCCACCGCTGACGCGGTCCCCCTTCCCTTCCATAAGGGAAGGCTAATCCTCTAAACGATAATTTAGCGCACAAACTTTATTTAACTGTAGGGCGGTCACACCCGGGGCCGCCACTAAATACAAACTATAATAAACGGCGGGGCCAGTGTCCCCGCCCTACGGTAACAAATTACGCTAAACGATAATTTACATTATTAAGGCTCCACTGATACTTGCGAAGCAAGTCTTAGGGGAGCTGTCACCGAAGGTGACTGAAGGGTAGATTTAAGTACAATCATTCTTTTCTACCCCTCCGACCTCGCAAGCTCGGCCACCTCCCCTAAGACTCGCGAAGCGAGTATCAGTGGAGGCTCATTTAGATAACCGATAATTTATCATATCAAAAACTCTTCCTCAAACAAAAAAGACCGCAAATGCGGTCTTTTATTTATTACTTTCTTCCGTTTGACATAGCCTCGGAAATAACTGCAAGAACCTTTTCATAGCATCCGCCGCAGCCTGTTGAGCAATGTGTTGTGTTCTTAACGTCCTCAAACATTTCAAGCAGATCGCAAACGTTATTATGGCTCTGCACCTGATCAAGAATATCAAAATAGCTTACGTTATTGCACTTGCAGATAACGTAGTCCTCTCTTGATTTTGTGTCAAGAGGCTTAAGATCGCAAACAAGCTTTTCCTTGATCTCAGCCTTCCAAAGTCCGTGGAGATTGCAATATGCATAAACCGCAAGGGGCTTTTCATCCTTGATGGCAAAGGACACAACGGGCGCCTCGCCAACCTTCAGATTTTTACGCTGTCCGCCGCGGTCTGTCTGCAGATACACCCACAGAATGCTGTGCTCCTCTGACATGGGATGCTCGACCTCACCTACGACTACGTTTACCTCATTTTCGTCAACGTTGACTACGGGAATATGCTTTTCGTGGCTTGCTTCAACCACGCCTGCCTCAAGCTTTGTCATCTTCTGTCCGCAGCACATCATAGGTACTCCTGCGTCGTTTATCATTCCTATAAGATTGCCGCAATGCTCACAAATATAAAACTTAGTTTCCATTTCTAATCCTCCCGATCAATTCTTGGTGATTATATTATATTAGATAAATCGTCCTTATACTGTGACAAAATCACACAAACTAAAAATTTGCTAAATATTCCTCTGCATAGTGGGCGGCAACGGCTCCGTCAGCAACCGCCGTTACAACCTGACGGAGAGCCTTCGTGCGAACGTCGCCTATGGCATAAACGCCGTCTACGTTCGTTCTCGTTGATTCATCTACAACGATATATCCGTAATCATCAAGCTGTACCTTGCCAATAAGAAACTCCGTTGCAGGCTTTCTGCCAATGCTTACAAATACAGCGTCGCACTCTATCTCGCGAGCCTCTCCCGACAAAACGCCATTCACAACAACGCCATTTACTCTTCCCTCTGCCTTGAAGCCCTCAACCGTGCTGTTCCATACAAACTCCACGTTTTCCGCCTTCATAAGAGGCTCGTGGTATAACTTCGTTGCGCGGAGACTGTCTCTGCGGTGAACAACGTAAACCTTTTTTGCAAGTCGGGAAAGATGTAGCGCATCGGAAACGGCTGAATTTCCGCCACCAACTACCACCACCGTCTTGCCGCGATAAAATCCGCCGTCGCAATGAGCGCAGTAGTGAACGCCGCGTGAAACAAGCTCTCGCTCTCCCGCCACTCCAAGCTCTCTGGGATTTGCTCCCGTTGAAATAACAACAGTTTTTGCAAGCATCTCACCGCCGCTTGTTTTAACTCGCTTAACTTCTCCTGAAAGCTCAACGTCAAGAACCTCGGCATATTCCGTTTTTGCACCAAAGCGCTCTGCCCCCTGCTGCATCTTCATACCGAGAGAAAAGCCGTCCACGCCCTCCTCAAATCCGGGATAATTATCTATTATATCCGTCAGCCCCATCTGTCCTCCGGGCGCCATTTTTTCTATAACTACAACGTCAAGCCCTGCGCGGGAAGCATAAAGCGCCGCCGTGTATCCCGCAGGTCCACCGCCTATAATGATCATATCGTAAACGTGTTCCATAGTTAGTCTCCTTCGCTTTTTCTAAGCTTATTATATCACATTCTAAAAACAATTCCGTGACTATATCACAAAAAGCCTTTATTGACTTATTTAATAAAGGGGAGTATAATTTTGCTATAGACATCTTTTCACCAAAGGAGCTTATTATGGCACGCGCAATGTTTGAG
>JAZQVW010000027.1:0-10082 GCA_045632025.1 Candidatus Avispirillum sp.
GATATGCTTGCAACAGACCATGCGCCTCATTCTGCCGAGGAAAAGGGCAGAGGCCTTGAAAAGAGCCTTATGGGTGTTGTTGGTCTTGAAACAGCATTCGCCGAAATGTATACACATCTTGTAAAGCCCGGCGTTATCACACTTGAAAAGCTTGTTGAGATAATGTATAAGAATCCCTGCAAGCGCTTCGGCCTCGGACGCGAAAATGGCATCGCAGTTGGCGAGGTTGCAAACCTTACTGTGTTTGACGTTTCCGAGGAATATACAGTGGATCCCGCAGACTTTGCCACAATGGGCAGAGCAACACCCTTTGTGGGCGATAAGGTCTACGGTAAATGTGTTCTCACGGTTTGTGACGGTGAGATAGCTTTTAAGGCGTAAATCACTTAAGGCTTCCCTTCTATAAGGGAAGGCTTGAAACTCCCCTTAACCCTATAAACAATACCTTATCCATATAAGACAAAAGAAAGGAAAAGGCAATGAATAAAGGCATCTATAAGATTCTTGAAAACAAGTGCATTGCACCTATGGTTTATAAAATGGTGCTTGCAGGCGACGTTTCTCATATAACGGCGCCCGGCCAGTTTATTAATATCGCTCTTGACGGATTCTATCTCCGTCGTCCCATTTCCGTTCACGACGTTGACCGCGAAAAGGGCACGGTTACTATCATCTATAAGGTGGTTGGTAAGGGCACAGAGGCTATGATGAATATGCAGGAGGGCGAATTGGACGTTCTCACAGGCCTTGGCAACGGCTTTGATAAGTCTCTCGCAGGAGACCATCCCGTTGTTATCGGCGGCGGCGTTGGCGTTCCTCCCATGTTTCTTCTTGCTAAGGAGCTTATTGCTGAGGGCAAAAAGGTTACAGCGATCCTCGGCTTCAATAAGAAAGAGGAGATTTTCTGTGAAGAAGATTTCCGTGCTATCGGCGCTGACGTTATCGTTGCAACAGCCGACGGAAGCTACGGTGTAAAGGGCTTTGTTACAAACGCTCTTGAAACAGTTGAGGCTCCCACATTCTATTACGCATGCGGTCCCGAGCCTATGCTTAAGGCTCTCTATAACTCAAGCGACCTTGACGCTCAGCTTTCCTTTGAGGAAAGAATGGGTTGCGGCTTTGGTGCTTGTATGGGATGCAGCTGCAAAACAATTTACGGAAATAAGAGAATTTGCAAAGAGGGCCCCGTTCTCAGAAAGGGAGAGATCATATGGTAGACATTTCAACAAGCCTTTCCGGCATAAAGCTTGATAACCCCGTTATCCCCGCAAGCGGAACCTTCGGCTTCGGCTATGAATTTGCCGATTATTACGATATCAACATCCTCGGCTCAATTTCCTTCAAGGGAACAACAGCTGAGCCCAGATTTGGAAACCCCACTCCCCGTATTGCAGAATGCTCAGAGGGTCTTATCAACTCCGTTGGTCTCCAGAATCCCGGTGTTGAAAAGGTAGTAAGCGAGGAGCTTCCTCACCTTGCAAAGTTTTATAAAAAGCCTCTCATCGCTAATATCAGCGGCTTCTCTCTTGACGAGTACAAGCTCTGCGCTGAAAAGATGAACGAGGTTGATCAAGTTGGCATAATCGAGGTCAACATCAGCTGCCCTAACGTTCACGGCGGCGGCATCAGCTTCGGCACTAATCCCGAGGCAGCAGCATCCGTTGCAAAAACTGTTCGCAGCGTAACAAACAAGCCTGTTTATATCAAGCTTACACCTAACGTAACTGATATAACAGAGATCGCGCGCGCAGTTGAAGCAGAAGGCGCTGACGGAATTTCTATGATCAACACGCTTCTCGGTATGAGAATCAATCTCAGAACAAAGAAGCCTGTGATAGCAAACAAAATGGGCGGTTTTTCAGGCCCTGCCATCTTCCCCGTTGCCTGCAGAATGATCTATCAGGTTTATGAAGCAGTCAATATTCCCATCATCGGTATGGGCGGTGTAAGAAGCGCTGAGGACGTAGTTGAGCTTATGCTTGCAGGCGCGTCCGCAGTTCAGGTTGGCGCAGAAAACCTTGTAAACCCCTATGCGTGCAAGGATATCATTGAAGCCCTGCCCGCAGTTTGCGAAAAATACGGTATAAATAAATTATCTGATATTATAGGAGGAGCACACTAATGGGACGTGACGTTATTATCGCATGCGATTTTCCCTCAAGAGATGAATGTATGAATTTCCTTGACAAGTTCGAGGAGGAAAAGCCTTTCGTTAAGATCGGTATGGAGCTTTTCTACGGAGCAGGCCCCGATATCGTTCGTGAGATCAAGGAGAGAGGACACAAGATATTCCTTGACCTTAAGCTCCACGATATCCCCAACACAGTTATGAAGGCTATGAGCGTTCTTTCAAACCTTGGCGTTGATATGTGTAATCTTCACGCTGCAGGAACAGTTCCTATGATGGAAGCAGCTATCAAGGGCCTCACAAGAGAAGACGGCAGCCGCCCCATTCTTCTTGCTGTAACACAGCTCACATCCACAAGCCAGGAGGTTATGACACGTGACCTTCTTATCAACGACCACATTGCAGACGTTGTTTGCCACTATGCAAAGAATGCAAAGGTTGCAGGTCTTGACGGCGTAGTATGCTCTCCCCTTGAAGCGGGCCTCGTTAAGGAAGCTTGCGGCAAGGAGTTCTTCACAGTAACTCCCGGCGTTCGCTTTGCTGACGGTGAGGTAGGCGACCAGGTTAGAGTTACAACTCCCGAAAAGGCAAAGGAGATCGGCTCTGACTATATTGTAGTTGGCAGACCTATCACAGCAGCTGCTGACCCCGTTGCGGCATACCGCCGTTGCATGGCTGAATTTGTTGGCTGAGAAAAAATCCCAAATCCTGAAAGGAACAAAGTAATTATGAGAAGTCTTATCAGTATTCTTGACCTCTCCGCAGAGGAGATAGACCAGCTTGTTGAAACAGGTCTGGATATAATTGAAAATCCTGCAAAATATGCTCATAAGTGCGAAGGTAAAAAGCTTGCAACACTCTTCTTTGAGCCTTCCACAAGAACCCGCCTTTCCTTCGAGGCAGCTATGTATGAATTGGGCGGCCACGTTATCGGATTTTCCGATGCAGGCAGCTCCTCCGCATCCAAGGGTGAAAGCGTTGCAGACACAGTTCGCGTTGTAAGCAACTATGCAGATATTATTGCAATGCGCCATCCCAAGGAGGGCGCTCCCCTTGTTGCTTCCATGAAGAGCACAGTTCCGATCATCAATGCAGGTGACGGCGGACATAACCATCCCACACAGACTCTGGCTGACCTTCTCACTATCAGACGTGAAAAGGGCACCTTTAATAACCTGACAGTAGGCTTCTGCGGCGACCTTAAGTTTGGACGTACAGTTCATTCTCTTATCGATGCCCTCACAAGATACACAGGTATCAAGATCGTTCTCATCTCTCCCGAGGAGCTTAAGCTTCCCAGCTATACAAAGAATGAGCTTGATAAGCTTGATAATATCAGCTACGTTGAAACAACAAGCCTTGAGGATGCAATGCCCGAGCTTGATATCCTTTATATGACAAGGGTTCAGAAGGAGCGCTTCTTCAACGAGGCAGACTATATCCGTCTGAAGGATAGCTATATCCTCACTCCCGAAAAGCTTGAAAATGCTAAGAGCGATATGTGCATCCTCCATCCCCTGCCCAGAGTAAACGAGATCTCTGTTGCAGTTGACGAGGATCCCCGCGCTTGCTACTTCAAGCAGGTATTCAACGGTAAGATCGTAAGAATGGCGCTTATTATGAAGCTCCTTGGAATAGAGTAAGGGAGGAAAAGAAAATGTTAGTTAATCCTATTAAAAACGGTATCGTTCTTGACCATATCTCTGCAGGAACAGGCATGAAGCTTTATAAGGTTCTTCGTTTAAACGAGCTTGAATGCCCCGTTGCTATCATCACAAATGCTTACAGTGAAAAAATGGGTAAAAAGGATATCATCAAGATCGACGGCATCGTTACGCTTGACCTTGACGTTGTCGGATATATGGATCCCGGTGTAACAGTAAACAGAATTGAGGATTCCGAGGTCGTTGAGCGCAGACATCTTTCTCTGCCCGAAACTATCAGCGACGTTATTCATTGCAAAAATCCTCGTTGTATCACATCCATTGAGCAGGAGCTTCCTCATAAGTTCAAGCTCGTTGACCGTGAAAACAAGGTATATCGTTGTATTTATTGCGAGGCAAAAAGTAAATAAAGCTGAAGGTCATCTCAAAAGAGATGACCTTTTTGCTTTAGGGCGATAAAAAACCTCTTGATTTGACTCGGGAGATTTGATATTATATAATGGTAGTAATGTATATAATGCGAATTTTATATAAAGGAAAGAAAAATGAGCAATAATTCATCCGAAAGACAGAAGAAAATAAGAAACTTTTCTATCATCGCTCACATCGACCACGGAAAATCCACTCTGGCAGACAGAATTCTGGAATATTCCAACACAGTCGCAAAGCGCGATATGGAAGAGCAGCTTCTTGATAATATGGAGCTTGAGAAGGAGCGCGGTATCACCATCAAGGCCCGTGCCGTTCGAATCGACTATACTGCTCCCGACGGTGAAGAATATATCTTCAACCTTATAGACACTCCCGGTCACGTTGACTTTAACTACGAGGTTTCCCGTTCTCTTAATGCTTGTGAGGGCGCGCTCCTTGTTGTAGACGCAACTCAGGGAATTGAAGCGCAGACTCTTGCAAACGCTTATCTTGCAGTTGATTCCGATCTTGAGATCGTTCCCGTTATTAATAAGATAGACCTTCCCTCTGCTATGATAGACCGTTGCAGAGAGGAGATCGAGGACGTTATCGGCATCCCCGCCGAGAGCTGCCCCGCAGTTTCTGCTAAGACAGGCCTTAATATCGGCGACGTTGTTGAAGCGGTTATTAAGGATATCCCTGCGCCTACAGGTGACGAAAACGGACCCCTCAAGTGCCTTATATTCGACTCTGTTTATAATTCCTATCTTGGAGTTGTAGTTTATATCAGAGTTATGAGCGGAACAGTTCGTCCCGGCGATAAGGTTCGTCTTATGAGCACTGGCGCAGAATACGAAATAGTTGAGCTTGGCTGTATGGACCCCTTCGGTCTCCGCAAGCTTGATTTCCTCAGCGCAGGCGACGTTGGATATATCACAGCATCCATCAAAACAGTTTCCGAAACTAAGGTTGGTGACACTGTTACAAGCGCAGTTGAGCCTGCTGATGAGCCCCTCCCCGGCTTTAAGGACGTTAACCCCATGGTTTATGCAGGTATCTACCCCGCCGACGGCGCGAAATATAACGAAATGAAGGATGCTCTTGAAAAGCTTCGCTTAAACGACGCGGCGCTCACTTTTGAGCCTGAAACCTCTGCCGCTCTCGGCTTTGGCTTCCGTTGCGGCTTCCTCGGTCTTCTTCATATGGAAATTATTGAGGAGCGCCTTGAGAGAGAGTTCAATCTTGATATCATCACAACAGCGCCCAGCGTTATTTACGAGATATACAAGACTGACGGCGAAAAGCTTCTTATCGACAACCCCTCAAACTATCCTCCTCAGGATCAGATCCAGAGCTCATCCGAGCCTATCGTTGCGGCAAATATCATCACGCCCACAGAATACGTTGGCGGTATTATGGATCTTTGTCAGGACAGACGAGGCACCTTCCTTGATATGAAATATATCGACACGGAAAGAGTTGAGCTTCATTACGATCTTCCTCTTAACGAGATCATCTATGACTTCTTTGACGCCCTCAAGTCCCGCTCAAGAGGCTATGCTTCTCTTGACTATGAGATCAAGGGTTATGAAACAAGTGACCTTGTTAAGCTTGATATTATGCTTAACGGAGACGTTGTAGACGCGCTCACCTTTATCGTTCACCGCGAAAAGGCATAAGGAAGAGCAAGAAAGATCGCAGAAAAGCTGAAGGAAAACATTCCGCGTCAGCTCTTCGAGATTCCGATCCAGGCGGCTATCGGATCTAAGATCATCGCCCGCGAAACTGTTAAGGCGCTCCGTAAGGACGTTCTTGCTAAGTGCTACGGCGGTGACATCACACGTAAGAAGAAGCTGCTTGAAAAGCAGAAAGAGGGTAAAAAGAAGATGCGCCAGCTTGGTAGCGTTCAGGTTTCCCCCGAAGCGTTTATGGCAGTTCTTAAATTGGATGAAGAATAAACTGAAAAAGGCGGGAAACCGCCTTTTTTAGAGTGAAAGAGTGGAAAGGTGTGGAAAATTTCGCTCTTATCGCTTATCTGAGGTGTATTTATGATAAATAAGCTTTTTGATAAAACAAGCTCTATTCCCGCCTTTCTTGCGCCTATGGCAGGATTTACGGATGCGCCCTTCCGCCTCCTTTGTACCCGTCTTGGATGCAGAATGTCCGTTTCCGAAATGATCAGCGCAAAGGCTATGGTGTATAGAGATAAAAAAACCGCATCTCTTGCAAAGATCGAGGCGGGCGAGGCGCCCGTTTCCATCCAGCTCTTCGGCCACGAGCCCGAGGTTATGGCAGAGGCGGCTTGTATGGTTGCAGAGGGAAGCTTTGAGGGATGCGATTTTGCACGCCCTCCCGTTGCAATTGATATTAATATGGGCTGTCCTGTTAAAAAGATATATTCTTCGGGAGACGGAAGCGCTCTTATGAAAGATCCCGACTTGTGCGGACGCCTTGTTGAGGGTGCGAAAAAAGCAGGTCTTCCCGTAACGGTGAAGATCCGCGCGGGGATCACGGCGGAAACGAAAAATGCCGTTGAGGTTGCCAAGGCTTGCGCTGAGGCGGGAGCGGCTGCCGTTTGCGTTCACGGAAGAACCAGAGAGCAGATGTATTCCCCCGGAGTGGATCTTGATATAATTGCCCGCGTTAGAGAGGCGCTTCCCCGAGAGATTTATGTTATCGGAAACGGAGACGTAAAGGATCTGAAAAGCGCGAAGCATATGGTTGAGCGCACGGGATGCGATGCAGTTATGATAGGCCGAGAGGCGCTGGGAAATCCCTGGGCATTTGCGGAGATCTCATCAAACGGGGAAAATTACTATCCTCCCACGACCGAGGACAGAATTGACACTGCCGCCGCGCTTATTCGCGCTGTTTGCGCTGAAAAGGGCGAGTTTGCAGGAGTTCGCGAAAGCCGCGGACGCGCCGCTCATTTTATAAAAGGGCTTCGCGGAGCTGCAGAAATGCGAGCTGCTATCAATCAGGCGGAAAGCCTTGAGGAGATAATGAGTATTCTCAGAATGTAATTGCAGGAGCCGATAACCATACGGCTGTCGGCCCTTCGCTTTAGAATAAATGGGCGAAAAACAGCAGATCTTTCAGAAGAAATCTTGAAAAAAGCATTTTTTGAAAGTGAAAATAAAATTTTTTTATTAGGTTTTCCACAACAGATTGTTGAAAGCTTTAAAAACTCACAACATATCGTGGCGTAAGGGAAAATCCCGTTTTTGAAGCGAAAATATTGTGAAAAAAGTATTGACAAAATCGGTATCTATACTGTATAATTAACGATGCCTATGCATAGAAATAGCGTCTGTGCAACAGAAAACTGATAATAATTATTACCTATAAAACTGTAAGGAGGTGCGAATATGCTTAGAACATATCAGCCCAAAAAGCGCCAGAGAAAGAAGGAGCACGGCTTCAGAAAGAGAATGAGAACAGCTGACGGCAGAAAAGTACTCAAGAGACGTCGCGCAAAGGGCAGAGCAAGACTGACTCACTAAGTTTGTGCTTATTTGCACTAAAACAGCCGTTTAGGTCTTTGTAATACAGACCATATACCTCCGCGTGGCTCCAGGAATGGATCTATACGGAGGTTTTTAATTTAAATCCTCATTTTCCTAAAAGGAGGAAATCGGCTTGAAGCAGCTTGCTATTTGCGAAAATCATTTATACCGCAAGGCGTATGCGGGCGGAAAACGCGCAGCCACGAAAACGGTGGTTGTTTATATACTGCGTGACCGCAAAAGCGCCCAGCTACAAAAACAAAACCCCAGAAAAGAAAAGGTCAATCGTGTAGGAATTGCCGCCTCAAAGAAGATCGGAGGCGCTGTGCAAAGAAATCGTGCCAAGCGAGTTATTCGCGAGGCATACAGATTAACAGACGCGGAAATAGGTGTAAAAAAAGGCTATCTTGTGGTCATCAGCGCAAGAGAAGCGAGCACAGCTTGTAAAATGCAGGACGTTAAACGTGACATGCAGTATTGCCTATCAAAGCTTGACCTGCTTCTTGACAAAAAAGAAAAATGAAAAACGTGATGATGCACATTTTGTGTGCGCCGGTGTATTTTTATCGCCGGTTCATCTCACCACTTAAGCCCCCATGCTGCAGATTTACCCCGAGCTGCTCGGAGTATTTCATATTGGCAGTCAGTGAATGGGGCGTTCTCGGTGTTTTTCTTGGGATATGGAGAATTCTCCGATGCAATCCCTGGAGCCGAGGCGGAATCGATTATCCGCCCGAAAATCCGAGAAGAAAATAAAAGACACGAAAGATTAGAGCTATGAAATTGATGGATTATATTAAGGTGCCCTTTGGTTACCTTATGGAGCTCTGCTGCAAAATAGTTCCTAACTATCTTGTTGCTCTCGCCCTCTTCACAGTTATTCTTCAGGTTATCCTTGCTGTCGTTTTCGGCATCAAGCAGCAGAAGAATTCTGTTAAGCAGGCAACTCTCGCTCCCAAGATCGCGGCTATCAGAAAGAAGTATGCAGGCCGCAACGACCAAGCCACAATGATGAAGATGCAGGAGGAAACTCAGGCTCTCTACCAGGCTCACGGCTATAACCAGCTTGGCGGATGCCTTCCCATGCTCATCCAGCTTCCCATCATTATGGGTCTTTACTATGTAATCACAGAGCCTCTCCGCTTCATCTGCGGTATCTGCAGAACAGACGCGGCAGGCATTAAGGAAGTAGTTAAAAGCTTCGTTGATGCAGGAATTGCAAGCGAAAATCTTCGCTCTCAGCAGTATGAGATCCTGAGCTACATTGCAAATAACGACCAGTCCAAGTGGATCGAAATGACAAAGGGTCAGATCCCCTCCGTTATTCCCGAATTTAAGATGGGTGCGTTCGACTTTTCAGCAATGCCTGTGGTTGCATCCTGGCTCGTTCTCATTCCCGTTCTGATTTTCATAACAAGCGTGCTTTCTCAGATCATTACACGCAAGTTCACATATCAGGACCCTATGATGAAGGAACAGCAGAACAATCCTTCCATGAAGATCATGATGTATTCAATGCCCCTCCTCTCCGTATGGATCAGCTTTTCCATGCCCGCAGCAGTTGGTGTATATTGGATCTATCGTTCTGTAACTGCAACAGTTCAGCAGATCATCCTTTATTTCCTTATTCCCCCTCCGAAGTTTACTGAAGAGGACTATAAGGCTGCCGAAAGAGAGCTTTCCGGCAAAGACAAGAACAAGAAAAACAGAAACAAAAATACAGCTCCCCGCGACCCCAACGCTCCCAAGAAGCGCTCTCTCCACCACATCGATGATGAAGAGGACGAGGCTCCTGCAGTTGCTGCCCCCAAGGCAAGAACAGAAAAAGAGCTTGAGGCTGCTGTGTCCGAGGAAAATGAGAGCAAGTCCGTAGTTGGCGAGGCTCCCAAAATGAAGGACGACAAGGGATCTCATTACGAGAAGAAGTAAACCAAACAAGGAGAAAATCCGGTAATGGCAGAAGAAATCATCATATCCGGCAAAACCTTTGAGGCTGCTATGGCAGAGGCTCAGAGCAAGTACCCCGGAGAAAATGTACAGTATGAAATTCTGGAAATGCCCAAGCGCGGTATTTTCGGAATCGGCGCTTCCCCTGCAAAGATCAAGGTTATCATCACAGAGCCTGAAGAGGACGATGCAGATCTTTCAAGCATCGTTGCTTCCATCAAGGGTCTGAAGGTTTCCACAAACAAGGGTGGCGACGGTGAAAAGCATGAGGAGAAGCCCAAGGCAGAAAAGGCTCCTCAGCGCGAAAAGAAGGAAAAGAAGGAGCCCAAGCCCCAGCCCCAGAAGGTTGAAAAGACAGAAAAGGCTGAGGAAGTAAAGGCAGAAGCTCCTGTAGCACAGGAAGCTCCCAAGGCTCCCGCAAAGGCT
>JAZQVW010000028.1:0-16527 GCA_045632025.1 Candidatus Avispirillum sp.
TAAGGGGACAAATATATGATGTGATAACGCCTGTCGCCTTAAGTCTCTCTGCGTAGGAAGTTTTTTCAAACTCCTTAAGAACGCCGGGAGCTGCTGTAAATACTGTGGGTATAAGAACCTTCTTATTGCCCGCTTCCTTAAGAGCCGCTTCAACCTTATCTGTCCAGTCCTTTAACTGCTGAAGGCTCATATGGGGACATCCCATAAAGCAAAGCTTAGGTGTTGCATCCTTATCCTTCCAGATAACAGGATATTCGTTCTTTACTCGCTCAAGCTCTTCGTCTGTTACAACGTATTCCTTAGCGCCCTCTACAATAAGACTCTCGCCAAGCTCAACTGCCTCGGGTGTGAGGTTTTCTATATGATAGAGACCAACCGCGCCGTTTGAAGCTGTTGCCGCGCCGAAATCCTTAAGATAAGTGCATACAGAATCATCAAGCTCGCTTCCGATCCACTTATCAAGGCCAACGATATAGGGAACGTCTTCCATAACCTTCATACCGATAGCAGAGCCGAGAAGCTGTGCCTCGGGCTTCTTGGTCGTTTCAATTTTAACGATCCAAGCCGCCTTTCTGCCCTCGTCTGTAAGAAGACCGAACTCGGGAACGTATCCAACGATAGAGCCCATAAGGTCTATAATGCCTGAGTTGCGGTTACATCTTGCGCCAAGAACAGAGTTTGCATATACAACGGCTGAGGATTCTGCCCAGCTGAGTATTTCGCCCTTCTGGGGCTTATTGCCAACCTCGTCCATATAGCATGCACAAGTAAATGCGTTTTCGTCCATAAGACCAAGCTTATTCAGCTGCTTTTCATAGAAATCCTGCTTGGAGTACATAAACTTATTGAAAACAAGCTTCTGCAGGAAGTTCGCAGGAACGTTATTATCAACGGGTCTGGGGTCAACGGAAAATTTCTGAGAGGAGGAAACGCCTGCATCAATGATCTTCTCCATAAGATCGTACACGGGGCTCATAACCTTAAGGCCAAAGCTTGTTACAAGATGATTATATTTGCTTGTTACGGGAACAAGGCGCTCAGCACCAAAGGTCTCGCCGTACATAACAAGGGTCTTCATAACCTTTGCCATTGTTTCGCCCTTTGAACCGTTCAGTATCGCCTGCTGTTCTTCATTAAGAATCATAGCCATATTCTTTATTTCCTTTCATCAGAGCTTCATTGCAACGTCCCAAGCGCCCCAGATAACTGTTCTGAGGTTACCTACGCTTGCCGCGTCACCTATTACGTGAACGTGCTTCTGCTTCTTTGCAAGAGGAGCAGGATTATATCCTACTGACATAATTACGCTATCCGCTTCAATTTCAAATGCTTTGCCGTCCTTATCAACCACCTTAACGCTTCCCTCTGTGATCTCGGAAAGCTTTGTTTCAAGATGCACGGGCACTTTATTTGTTTTAAAGAAGTCGCGGAGATAGCTTGTATTTGCAAGACAGATACCGGGTGTTGTTACAAGGTCGTCCTGCATTTCAACGATTGTAGGCTGCTTGCCCTGAAGATAAAGGTCGTATGCGATCTCGCATCCCGTAAGTCCGCCGCCGATAACTGTTACCTTTTCGCCAACCGTCTTATTGCCAAGGAGATAGTCAACTGCCTCAATTGCAGAATCTGCGCCCTTTACGGGAATTCTTCTTGCAACTGCACCTGTTGCGATGATGACCTCATCTGCATTCAGCTCGGCAATATCCTTAACCTCTGTATTCATCTTAACTTCGATGGGATGCTTTGCAACCTCGCGGATATACCACGCAATAAGTGCTCTGTCCTTTTCCTTGAAGGAAGGTGCTGCCGCTGCTATAAACACGCCGCCAAGATTATCGCTCTTTTCATAAAGAGTTACCTTATGGCCGCGCTTCGCGCAAAGGATACCCGCCTCCATACCGCCGATACCGCCGCCGACAACTGCGATATTCTTCTGCTTCTTAGCGGGAGCAAGCTTATATTTCTTAGACTGCATTGTTTCGGGATTAAGAGCGCAACGGGCAAGTCCCATTGTATCTGTAAGGTCCTGAGTGTTAGCGTGTCCCTTTGAGGAAGAGAAGTTAAAGCAGCCGGAATGGCAGCAGATACAGGGCTTGATATCCTCAAGTCTGTCCTCGATGATCTTAGTGATCCACTGAGGGTCTACAAGGAACTGACGTGCTACACCGACACCGTCGATAAGTCCGTCGGCTACTGCCTTTGCGCCAACCTCAGCATCCATTCTACCTGCGCAAACCACGGGAATGTCTACAAACTTCTTGATATGCGCAACGTCCTGAAGGTTACAGTTTTCAGGCATATACATCGGAGGATGCGCCCAATACCAGGAGTCATAGGTGCCGTTATCAGCATTAAGCATATCGTAGCCTGCATCCTGCAGATACTTTGCAGCGCGCTCGGATTCCTCCATATTTCTGCCCACCTCAACGTATTCCTCGCCGGGCATTGCTCCCTCGCAGAAGCCCTTCATCTTGGATTCTACGGAATAACGGAGAGATACGGGATAGTCTTCACCGCAGGACTCCTTGATCGCGCGAACTACCTCTTTTGCAAAGCGATAGCGGTTTTCAAAGCTTCCGCCGTATTCGTCGTCTCTCTTATTAAAGAATTCGATTGCAAACTGGTCAAGGAGATAGCCTTCGTGAACTGCGTGTACCTCAACGCCGTCAACGCCTGCATCGCGGCAAAGCTTCGCTGTTTTTGCAAAGGCCTCGATTATCTCGTGGATCTGCTCAACCGTCATCTGAGGGCACTCAATGTCGTGCGCCCAACGGGAGGGCTGGGGGCTGGGACAAGCAAGCTCGTGGCTTGTGTCGATAATAGGCTTGATAAGAGCGCGTGTAAGCTTATTCTTATGAAGAGGAGCTACAAGCTCTGTGATCGCCCAGGAGCGGCCCATACCTGCTGTAAGCTGGATAAAGAGCTTTGCGCCTGTTTTATGTATCTCATCCATAAACGCCTTCAGATCCTCAAACATCTTGGGATTCTGCCAGAGCCATTTTCCCCAGAAAGTATCGCGGAGAGGCGCGATTCCGGGAATGATAAGACCTACGTTGTTATTCGCTCTCTCCAAAAAGAGCTTTGCCGCCTCGCGGTCAAAATGACATCCGCCAAGCTCAAACCATCCGAAGAGAGACGTTCCACCCATAGGACACATAACTATTCTGTTTTTGATCTCTACGTTACCGATCTTCCAAGGGGTAAACAGAGCTCCGTACTTGGGATCCATCTTTTCCATATCTTTCGTTTCCTTTATATGAATTTAATTTTTTTCACAAAGTCGTTCAAGGTTTTTAGCAATTATGAACAGACTGCGATACATGATCCTTCTGTCCTCTTCACTGACGCCGCTGCTTGCCGCCAAAAGAACGTTATCGATCTTTTCTACTAATCTGCTTGCAACCTCGCGCCCCTTCTCAGTTAAGCAAATGGGGGCCTGATATTTTTTCTGAGTTTTGGATCTGCATTCGAGATAGCCGTTTTCCTCAAGATATTTTACCGCTCTTGATATATTCGCCTTATCCTCATTGCACAGATCGCACAGCTCCTTCGCCGTCATCTCCTCTTTATAAAGATAATAAAGACAGGAAACGTGGGAGCTTTTTAACTGAAACTCTGCCATCTCGGCTGATTTCAACTTATAAATGCTTCTGTTAATTCCGTTCATCAGCAAAGTGAACGTTTCAAATCTTTCTTCCATAGCTCTCCTAACTTGTTGTTATCACAACATTAAAATTCTATCACATTTATCCTTTTTTGTCAATAATGACAAAAGCCTTCTTTATTTTCAAGAAGGCTTTTATTATTTTACATCAAAGCTCTCACACGACGGCAAAAATAATCTATCTCTTTTTCTCTTGTCATTACGGAAAAGCTTGCCCGAACCGCTCCTTTTGATATAGTGCCGATAGCCTCGTGGGCATCGGGCGCACAATGAAGACCTGCACGGGTGCAAATACCGTATTTATCAAGCTCACGCGCAACCTCGGCGGAAGGCATTCCCTTTACATTAAAGAGAAAATTGGCTCCCGGCATATCCTCGTCGTATATCTCTATACCTCTATGGTCAAGCAATTCTCTGCATCTCATCCAAAGCTCGCATTCTCTTCGATGGATATTCTCCACTCCGTTATTCATAACGAATTTGATCCCCTCAAAAAGGCCTGCTATATTAGCCACGGGAAGTGTTCCCGCTTCAAGACGATCGGGCAGATACATAGGCATTTCCTCGTCTCTTGAATCCGAGCCGCTTCCTCCCTCGGTCAACGTCTTCAGATTATTATGGCAATTTACAATTAGAAGTCCGCTTCCCTGAGGCCCATACAAGCCCTTATGCCCTGCGGTGCACAAAAGGTCTATGTTGTCCCGCTCCACGTCTATCTCGGCGTTTCCCGCGCTTTGAGATGCGTCTGCAATAAACAGCATTCCCTTTTCTCTGCAAAGTTTGCCTATTTCTGCAATGGGCATGGTTCTGCCCGTTATATTGGATCTGTGGATACAAACCACGGCAGCGGTTTCAGGGCGGATAAGTTCCTTTATCTCTTCTATCACGTTTCCGTTGCTTTTAAAGCTGTCTCTTTTACATCCTCGCTCGCGGCACATTGTCAGCACGGGTCGGCGCACGCTGTTATGCTCAAAATCGCTTGTTATTATATGCGCTCCATCGGGGATTCCTCCCTTTATTGCCATATTAAGCGCGTGAGTCGCATTGCTTGTGAACACGACGTTTTCAGCTCTGGCATTAAACAGTCTTGCCGCCTGCTCTCTGCATTCATATATCATTTCGGCCGCCGCCAAGGCCACTCTATGGCTTCCTCTTCCCGCATTGCCGCAGGTGCTCCATTTTGCCATTGCCTGAGGCACTGCGCGGGGCTTTTTCATAGTTGTTGCCGCATTGTCAAGATATACTGTTTCGGTCATTTTAATACCTTATTCCGTTTCCGCCGATGATCTCGCCATATTCTACTCTGCGAAGCTTAAGCACTCTTTTTACTTGAGCCTCAGCCGAGCAATCAAAGCTGACTCCGTAGGCGCATCCGTGGCGGGTCACCGATGAGTCTACCGAGACGATCTCAGCAGAAACGGAGCTTCTCGCAAGGGCATCTCTTATTTTTATTGCCATCGTCATATTCCTTGCCGTTGCTATACACATAGTTTCACTCCTTTCATTATCCCCCTCTTACATTCTATTCACTTTAAAATAACTGTGTTAAAGTGCGCCGGGATGGGGAGAAATATTTTTTTGAATCATATATCATATGTCTGTCAGAAAGGAGCTGATGCTATAAGCAATGAGAAAAAAATCAACCGATGAAAAGCTGCAATCCGCAATTTCCGTTATCGCCGACATTATTTCAAGTGAGGCCGCCACAATGAAAAAATACGACGAACGGGATATCAAGCAGCTTAAGGAGCTGACCGTGGCGGCAAAGGAGCTGGCCGCCGTTATCAAATCCCTTGAAAAGGAAGAAACAGCAAATCAGAACGAAACCAAGATCAGCATTTCGTTTGAGGAGGAAAAGGAAGCTTGGGCAACATAACGCTGAAGCTTTCGGCTCCATCTGAAAAGCAAAAGCTTTTTCTTTTATCAAGGGCAACCTACACGGCCTTCGGCGGCGCAAGAGGAGGAGGCAAAAGCTGGGCTGTTCGCACCAAGGCTCTGCTTCTTGCGCTTAAATATGCCGGGATCAAGATCCTGATAGTTCGCAAGACCTATCCCGAGCTTCGTGCCAACCACATTAACGAGCTATGCAAGGCCACGTCTGATATCGCAGATTATTCGGAAACGAAAAAGGAGCTTGTCTTTTTAAACGGATCAAGCATCAAATTCGCCAATTGCCGACACAGGCGGGATCTTGACAAATTCCAAGGTACTGAGGCCGACGTTGTTTTTATTGACGAGGCAACTCAATTTTCACGTGAGGCATTTGACAGGATAAAGGCCTCTGTCAGAGGTGTGAACAGCTTTCCAAAAAGGATATATCTGACCTGTAATCCCGGGGGCATCGGCCACAACTGGGTAAAGGAGCTTTTTATTGATAAAAAGCAAAAGGACAGCGAGGACTACGTTTTTATCAAAAGCCTCGTCAGCGACAACAAGGCACTTCTTGAAAGCGATCCTCTATACGTTAAAAAGCTCGAGGCCTTGCCTCAAAAGCTGAGGCGCGCCTGGCTTGACGGCGATTGGAACATTTTTGAGGGGCAGTTCTTTGAAGAGTTCCGCGATGATCCCGCGCACTACAAGGACCGACTTTTTACCCACGTTATAGATCCCTTTGAGATACCACGTGACTGGAGGATATACCGAAGCTTTGACTTTGGTTATTCCAAGCCCTTTTCCTGCGATTGGTGGGCAATAGATTACGACGGAAGAGCCTATCTCATACTTCAGCTTTACGGCTGCACGGATGCAAACGAGGGCATAAAATGGCCGCCCGACAAAATATTTTCAGAGATCAAGCGTATCGAAAACGAGCATCGCTGGCTTGCAGGAAAACAGATACTCGGAGTTGCCGACCCGTCTATCTGGGACGCCTCGCGAGGTGAAGCTATCATAGAATCGGCTGACAGAAATCTCGTTTATTTTCAGCCCGGCGACAACAAGCGTATTCCCGGATGGATGCAATGCCATTACAGACTCAGCTTTGACTCGGACGGCAAGCCGATGGTCTATTTCTTCAACACCTGCCGCCACGCTATCCGCACTCTGCCACAGCTTAACTACAGCGAGCATTCAACAGAGGATCTGGACACAACTCAGGAGGATCACTTTGCCGATTCCTTCCGATATTTCTGTATGTCAAGGCCCATTAAGCCCGATCTGACTATGCAGACCTCCCTGCCCGACGTTGATCCTCTCAGCACCAATAACAAAAAATATTCACCATTTTCATATTAAAGGAGAATTTTATGAAAGAAAAAATCATTAATGAAGGCTCTGTTCTTCGCGCAATCGAAACCCTTCAGCAGTACAAAGCAGAAAAAGCAAACCTTGAAGCAAGAATCATTGAAAACGAGGAATGGTGGCGACTTCGCCATCTTACAAAGAACAGCACGTCTCCCTCAGGCTGGCTTTTCAATTCCATTATAAACAAGCATGCGGACGCTATGGACAACATTCCCACCTGCGCCTGCCTTCCCAGGGAGAAAAGAGATACTGAAGCTGCAGATATTCTTGACCAGATACTTCCCTGCATTCTTGAGGAAACTGATTTTGAAAGCGTTTATTCAGACTGTTGGTTCGACAAGCTGAAAAGCGGCACCGGCTGCTACGGTGTTTTCTGGAATCCCTCGCTTGAATACGGCCTTGGGGGCATTGACATTCGCCCCGTTGATATTCTCAATCTTTACTGGGAATCGGGAGTCAGCAACATTCAGAACTCAAAAAACGTTTTTCATATAGAGCTTTGGGACAACGAAACTCTTTCTGCCCGCTATCCCTCAATAGCAGACAAGCTGGGGACATCATCCCTTGACACAGCAAAATATATTTACGACGACGCAATAGATACAAGCGACAAATCTGCCGTTGTGGACTGGTATTACAAAAAGCGAGTTGGTACAAGAACTGTGGTTCATTACTGCAAGTTTGTAAACGGAGCTTTGCTTTATGCCTCCGAAAACGTACCCGAATACAAGGAACGCGGCTTTTACGATCACGGGAAATATCCCTTCGTTTTTGACACGCTTTATCCTGTCAAGTCCTCGCCCTGCGGATTTGGCATAATCGATGCAATGAAGGGCACTCAAGGAGAGATAGACACTCTTGGAACTGCTATAGTTAAAAATGCAAAAATGGCATCTGGCAGAAGATTCTTCGTTCGCGCCGACGGCCCTCTTAACGAAAAGGAGTTTGCTGATTGGGACAAGCCCTTCGTTCATTACTCAGGCTCAGGGGATCCCAAATCCGCTATCATGCCTATTGACGTTCCCACCCTTCCCTCAATTTACGTTTCCATCCTTCAGCACAAGATAGACGAGCTGAAGGAGACCTCCGGAAACAGAGATTTTTCTCAGGGCTCGGCCTCAGGCGGTGTTACCGCGGCAAGCGCAATTGCAGCGCTTCAGGAGGCGGGAAGCAAGACCACACGAGATATGATATCCGCTTCTTACCGCGCCTTCGAAGAGGTTTGCAAGCTTATGATCGAGCTTATTAAGCAGTTTTACACCATCCCTCGCTATTACAGGATCACAGGAACAAACGGATTAGATTTCATTTCAGTTGATCGCGACAAGCTGTCAGCTCCCGTATACGACGTCAAGGTCTACGCTCATAAAAAAACTGCATTCTCACGCGCCGTTGAAAACGAGCTTGCCTGCAGACTCTATGAGCTTGGATTATTCAGAAGTGAAAACAAGGAGGCCGCTGAGATCTGTCTTTCTATGATGGATTTTGAAGGCAAGGACGAGGTTCTCCACTATCTAAGAAAAAACGAAAGGACAAGCATTTGACACATATAACTCACAACACCTATTATGACGAGCATATTTTTGACTGCACGGGACACACGGGCTACAGTGAGAGAGGCTCCGATCCTCTCTGCGCTGCAGTTTCCATTCTTTGCCTGACTCTTTGCTATTATCTTGAGGAGGCAGCAGAACGAGGTCTTGTTGCAAATCTTATGAGAGAAATTGAGCCCGGAGATGTTCACGTTCGCTTCGTTTGTCCTCGAAACTCTGAGGCAGACAAATGCTTTTATGCTATTATGGAGGGCTTTAAAATGCTTTCCGAAAGCTTCCCCGAGCATATTTTTTACGAGGATTAAATATCAAAACACTTTCTCTGTGCATACAATATTACCGTAGGCAGCAACAGGCTGTCTAAATGCAGTTTAAAAATGCCTTTGAAAGGAATGGTATAACTAATGTCTGAAAACAGACAGTGCCCGTCTTCACGCGAAATGGTATGCCTTGATACATACCGCGTGCTTGACTCCTGCCGCGACAAAGATTGCTTTGAAAACGTTCGCGTTTTTCTGACACGTTGCGGCGATGAGCTTCTTTTGCGCGGTGCTGCTATCCGTGCCAAATCCGCAAGGATCATCTGGGCCTATATTGATATTGACCCTGTCCCCTTTAACCGCGGATTTTATCAGCTTACTATAAAGCTTTATATCCGCATTATTTGCGAAGCATGCGTTTCTCCCGGAAACGTCAGAGAATTTGAAGGAATAAGCGTTGTTGAAAAGAAGGTCATCCTTTTCGGCAGCGAAGGAAACGTCAGCGTTTTCAAGAGCACCACCGGATGCTCCGGCTTCTGCCCCTCTCACCACGGCTCAAACGGATGCTCTAAGTCAACAAATCTTCCCATTGCAGTTCTTGAAACGGTTGAGCCTATAATTCTTGACTCTTCCGTTGTAGAACCTCACAGATGCAGATGCTGCTGCAGCTGCTGTGACGATATCCCGAGAAACGTTTGCGAATGCCTTAGCGATGATCTTTGCGACGGCGAAGGCGACAAGCTTGTTGTTACACTGGGGCTTTTCTCGGTCGTAAGAATTGAGCGACCTGCCCAGTATCTTATAAACGCCGTTGAATACTGCGTTCCCGAAAAAGAATGCATTGAGGCAAAGGACAACGATCCCTGCAAGCTTTTCCACAGCATGAAATTCCCCGTTTCCGAATTTTGCCCTCCTGCGATCGGCTCTGTTTCAAAGCATCCGACGCAGTCATCCTCGGGCAGCTGCGGCTGCGGATGCAGTTAAAAAAAGCGTGTATAGCAAAAGCTATACACGCTTTTTTAGTTTTTACAACAAATAGCCTGCCGCAATTCCCACAGCGGCGCAAAGGCTGATGATCAGAATGGGGTGGCGCTTTTTAAAGGCCAACACAAGTGCGATAACAAACAATGCGGCTGAAACGTATACCTCGTAGCTCTTAAAAATATCAAGAGTAAAGCCACTTGGAACAAATACCGTTGCCGCTACGGTTAAAATAGCGGAGGAAATAAGACCTACAACGGCAGGCTTAAGTCCTGTCATACAACCCTTAACAGCTTTGCTTTCCTTAAATTTTTCAAAGCATTTTGCAACTATGAGAATGATTACAAACGAGGGGAAAACTACGCCCAACGTGGCGCAAGCCGAGCCGATCACTCCGCCCTTCTCAGCGCCGATAAACGTTGCCATATTGATCGCAAAAGGACCGGGGGTGCTCTCACTTACGGCAATAAAGTCTACGATCATCTGCTGCTCCATCCATCCGTGAGCCAAAACCTCGGACTGGATCAGCGGAAGCATGGCATATCCACCGCCGAACGTCAGTGCTCCGATTTTCAAAAACGTAAGAAATAATTCAAGATATATCACTTACAATTCCTCCTCTCTGCTATAAAGGAAGTCAAAAGTCCAAATACGGCGCATCCGATTATTACGTATATGACCTTTATTTTTACAAATGCTGCAAAAACAAATGAAAGCGCCATAACTATGTAAGAAACCGTATTTTTCTTAACCTTTTTATACATAGTCACAAGTGCCTTTATGAGAAGGGCAAGCACGCCTGCGCGAATACCGTTAAATGCATATCTGACGACCTTTATCTCCCCAAACTCACGAAGCACGAGGGATATTATAAGAATTATCACAAAGGAAGGGATAACCGT
Organism: Candidatus Avispirillum sp.; assembly: GCA_045632025.1. Taxonomy (GTDB): domain Bacteria; phylum Bacillota; class Clostridia; order Oscillospirales; family CAG-272; genus Avispirillum. The sequence continues at coordinate 10,604 of JAZQVW010000028.1, forward strand.
TCCAAGTGTTGCGAAAAAAGCTCCCCAAAAGCCTTTGACCTTATATCCGACAAAGGTTGCTGCATTTATTGCTATAGGTCCGGGAGTTGACTCTGCAATTGCAACGATATCAAGGATATCCTCGTCGCTGATCCATTTTTTATTATCCACTACTTCCTTCTGGATAAGGGGGATCATTGCATATCCTCCGCCAAAGGTGAAAGCACCTATACGGAAGAAAATACTGAATAATTCAAATAATTTTCTCATAAAATCTCCTTTATACGAAAATAAGCTGAACAAGTGCCATATAGCAAAAAGTTCCGCTGACTATTGAAACGAGCATACGCCGCCATTTGATATGGACAAGAACAACTACTGTTATTGCTATAAGCTCAGGCAAGCCGTGTGTTCCTGACAAGATCTGAACGTTTTTAAGGCAATATACCACCAGCATTGCAAAAACTGCGGGAGGCAAAGCCTTGCCGAGATACTGAACGTACGAGGGCACCTTTCTCCCATTTGGGAACAGCAAAAATGCCGCAAATCTTGTAAAGGCTGTGCCAATGGCTATAACAGCCACTGTTAAAAGAATTTCAACAATGCTCATTTTATGCCTCCTTACTCTCTACCTGTTTTCTCACAAGAGTCAGCGCCGCAAGGATAGCAAGCATTGCAGGAATGATGAAGCTTTCTGCGCCCAAGATCACAAGAGACAATACGGATATGACAAGCCCTATGGCTGAAAGAAGATGGCTCTTTTCCTTTAATATCTGCTCGAGAAAAATAACAACGAACATTGCTGTCATTACAAAATCAAGGCCTGTAGTATCAAAGCTGATAAAAGAGCCGAATATGGCTCCCACGGTTGTTCCTGCAACCCAATAAAGCTGATCAAGCAGCGTTACAAAAAACATAAACCATTTTTTATCCACACCCTCGGGAATATCCGCCGTGCAATTTATGGAAAAGCTTTCATCGCACATTCCGAATATGAGATAGGGCTTTTTAGCGCCCGTATCCTTATATTTATCAAGCATTGATATGCCGTAAAAGATATGACGCGCATTTATCATCAGAGTCATCAGGAACGCCGCTATGGGATTGAAGCCCGAAAGCAGAATATTCACTGACACAAACTGCATTGAGCCTGCAAATACTACCGCGCTCATTAAAATGGAAAGCCATATGGGAAATCCCGAGACCTTCATCAAAATACCATAGGTCATGCCAAGAAACATGAATCCTGCAAGGATTGGTATAGTATGAGGAAAGGCACATTTAAGCGCCTCTATCTTTTTGTTATCCATTTTATGTCACCACTAAAGTAATATAAAGCTATTTTATAACCGTACAGCTTCTTTGTCAAGCAAATATGTATTTAGCTCTTGAAAATATCTTATCATTGTGCTATAATAAGCAAACTATAACTAAGGAGGCGAGCATATATGCACCTGCAGGAATCTGGCGAAATGTATCTTGAAACCATATACGTGCTTTCTAAGAAGCTCAATGCCGTGCGCTCAGTTGACGTAGGCGAATATATGGGATATTCCAAGCCCAGCGTCAGCCGCGCTATCGGACTTCTCAAAAGCGGCGGTTACGTTGTTACCGATGAGGAAGGCCATCTGCATCTTACCGAGCTTGGACTTGAAATTGCTTCCAAAATTAACGAACGACACAAAGTTATTACAGAGCTTCTTCTCCGCATCGGTGTTGACCAAAAAACTGCTGAAGAGGATGCCTGCAAAATGGAGCATGCTATCAGTGATACTTCCTTTGATGCTCTGAAAAAATATTTATCTATCTAACAAAAAAATCTTGCAATATAAATGCAAGATTTTTTTATTTGTATTTAATAAATCCGTAGCTGTGAAGAATAGAAAAATATTTTGCCGCCTGATGGTAGTGAAGCTCCACATCATCCTCTGCCTTCACATTCTCTACTATCGATAATATATCTCTTTTACCGTCTATCCGACTCCAGACGAGACTTCCCTTTTCATCAAGATGTATATAAGATCTCCTTGGCTTACTCAGCAAAAGCTGTGTAAGCCTTTTCATTATACCTTTATTTTCTATACATAACGTAACTATTCCCTTTTCGTCCGCTTCCCAACTTATCCCCTCATTTATGCAAGGGATTCTTACAAGATAATTGTTATTTTTTTTGCGTTTCATTTTTTATCTCTTTCTTCTTCACGGAAAACAGCACAAGTGCCACAATCACCCCTGCAAACAAAGCAAGACTCAGCAAATAAGAAACACCGCCCGGTAAGCTCATATATCTTGAAATATCTATAGCCTTATCAAGACCGAAAACAGCCAAAAGCGCCAAAATTATTCCTACAAGGCCTTCGCCTGCTATCATACCCGATGAGAAAAGAATGCCTCGGCTGATGACTCCTTCCTTTTGCGCTCCTTTTGTCTTTTCAAGTACAAGACGCACAAGTCCGCCTATCATTATACAGCTGTTTAAATGAATTGGCAGATAAATACCAATGGCAAAGGGCAACACCGGTATACCGACAATCTCCGCCACCACTGCGATAAAAGCACCCAACAAAACAAGTGTCCAAGGCAGATTACCGTCCATTACGCCTTCAACGATCATTCTCATCAAAGTCGCCTGTGGAGCCGCAAGCTCCTCTGAACCAAAGCCCCAAGCCATATCAAGAAGATACAGCGTTCCTCCTATTGCCAAGGCTGCGCTGGAAACTCCGATAATTTCCGCAATCTGTTGGTTTCGGGGAGTTGCACCAAGAAGGTAACCCGTTTTCAGATCCTGCGAGGTGTCGCCTGAAATTGCCGCGATTATACATATTATAGAGCCAATAGCTATGGCGCTTCGCATTCCCTCAGCGCCCTCTGCGCCCGTAAGCTTCAAAACAAGGGTTGCGATCAATAGGGTTGCGATCGCCATTCCCGAAACAGGATTATTTGAGCTTCCGACGATGCCAACCATCCTTGAGGAAACCGTTGCAAAAAAGAATCCGAAAACAACGACTATAACTGCACCAAACAGATTCACGGGAACTGCAGGAACAAGCCAGACAAGGAGCGTCAAGGCGCAAATAATCAAAAGCACAGCCCTCATCGGAAGCTCTCTTGAGGTCCTATTGATACTAACGCTTCCCGAACCCTTTATACTTCTCATTGCTCCCGTAAAGGTTTTAATAATCAAGGGCAGAGATTTAATGAGGCTGATTATTCCTCCTGCCGCAAGAGCACCTGCACCTATATAACGTATATAAGTGCTCCAAATGCCGCTTGCGCCTCCCTCTGCAAATATATCGCCTACCGTTTGCACAGCAGGATATACGACCATATTTTCTCCAAAGAAAACAACCAGAGGGATTATAACGAGCCAGCTGAGCACGCCTCCTGCAAACATATATGAGGATATTCTCGGGCCGCAAATATACCCAACGCTCATAACGGCAGGATATATCTGCGTTCCAAATTCAGCCTTATATCCGATCCCTTTCAGTCTTAAGGATATTTCTCCCGGAACAAGCCTCATTCCGTCTATTATAAATTTAAAGAGCGCCGCAACGCCCATACCTGCAAAAACGGTTGATGCATTGGAGGCGCCCTTTTCACCTGCCAAAAGCACCTCGGCACACGCCTGCCCCTCAGGATAAGGAAGAATTCCATGCTCACGAACAATAAGCGCATTTCGGAGAGGGACCATAAAAAACACGCCAAGAAGGCCTCCAAGCAATGCAATCACAGTTATTTCCACAATAGTCGGCTTCTCCATGGCACCGCTTGACGCCCATAGAAAAAGCGCAGGAAGAGTGAATATGGAGCCTGCCGCAAGAGATTCGCCTGCAGAGCCGATGGTTTGAACTACGTTGCTTTCAAGAATTGAATTTTTCCGAAGTACGATTCGTATAATTCCCATTGCAAGTACCGCCGCGGGAATGGAGGCGGAAACCGTCATTCCGACACGCAAGCCTAAATAAGCATTCGCCGCGCCGAATATTACTGAGAGAAGAATACCCATAAAAACCGATGTCACGGTTATTTCAGGTGTTATCCTCTCCGCGGGAATATATGGCTTGAAATCTCCTTGATTTTTATCCATTGTTTTTCCTTTCTCCGATTATCAAATATAAAAAAGCCTGAGGGCGCTTTAACTCTCAGACTGTTATCTATTTATGTCGGTATCAAATTATTTCAACAGAGATATTATAGTATATAGCCTTTATTTTTTCAATGTTTTTTTAATTTTATTCGATTGAGAATATATGGATAAAATATTTTTCAAAAGCAAAAGGTCGGGCAATAATGCCCGACCCTCGCTTTAAGACGTTTGCATATTTTGCAAAAGTCTAAAGAAACACTTCGCTTTTTGATTACTTTGTGCCCTTAATATCGTTTTCGTACTTCTCGATCATCTTCTTAACCATCTGACCGCCGACGCTTCCTGCCTGACGGGATGTGAGGTCACCATTGTAACCCTGCTTGAGATTTACGCCAACTTCATTAGCTGCTTCCATCTTGAACTGCTCAAGTGCTGCCTTTGCTTCAGGCACAAGTGTTTTGTTGCTTGCCATTTCTTTTTCCTTTCGCGGAGCTTTCGCTCCTTTTCTCCCGTGGGAGTGTATCTATATTAATTGAGAGTGATCTTTCACCCTCTGTCATTATTATCTGACAAGCATCATTTTTTATGAATGGCAATTTGCTCCGTTATTTGCTTTTTTGTGTATTTAAAAAAACGCTTTCTCCTATTGATCAAGGCTTCAGCACCATTTTTATCACCCAAAGCTGTAAGCTCTTCGGCAGAGCATTTAACATTAGCAGCAACGGATTACGGTTGATACTGTATGCAAAGCGAGGTTTACGTTTATTCAATATACTAAGTACCTTTTTCGCAATCACAGACGTATCCACGCTTCGCGCCTCCACACTATCAACAATGCTTCTGAACCGCTTGGCATTACACGTGTAAAGCTCGGTTTTCTGACAAAAACGATCAAGCTCATTGGTAGAGACACCGATCATACTTGTGGCAACGGCGCCTGCACGGAGAACGCTGACCTTGATATCCATAAGCTGCAATTCCATTCTGAGAGAATATGCATACTTGTCAAGCGCGCTTTTGGATATAGCATAGATTCCCGTGAAAGGAAGCGGATCAAGAGGCGCAAGCTCGCTTGTTGTGACGACAATTCGTGAGCCATTTTCGAGAAGCGGAAGGAAGGTCTTGTTTATGAGGAATACACCGCCGAGATTGATCTTAAATATCCTTTCAAAAGCGGAGCTGTCCATTTCAACCAGAGAATCAAGCATATAGATTCCCGCAAAATGAATGATCGAAAACAGCTCGTCCGTCTGCTCTCTGACTTTTTGAAATGCGCTTATAATACTACTTTCATCGGTGATATCAGCTTCAATGGGGATAATATCCTCTTCCATTTCGCCAACTGTCTTGTCCAAGGCGAACACGAGAAATCCGCGCTCCTTCAGCGCCTTGGCAGTTGCTCTGCCCATACCACAGTATGCGCCGGTTATCAGAATTGAGGGTTTCATTTTCCACTCTGCTCCTTACAATACGCGCTGATGGCCGCTGATGCAAACTCAGCTGTTCCCTCTCCGCTCTTGTCAATGTTCTTTTTGAATCGCTCGTCGCAGACGTACATCTGAGAAAGACCCGCGAGGATCTCGTCAGTGCAGGTGTAGTAGTTATCTGTTATGTGGGCCTGAAGTTTGGCAGCAAGAGCCTGCGCCTCAGCAGAATCGGCAACAGCACCGCTATTCTTAAGAGCCGCAAACCGGGCAAAAATAGCCATCACGCCATCATTTGCCGCAGACCACTTCTCTTTTGTGTAATTTTTTGTTTTTTCTTCGTGCTCGCGAAAGGCGTCTGTGTTGCCATAGCGCTGGCGGGCTTCGGTTTCATAGTTTTTCATAGTAACCTCTTTTATTTTCATAGGTTA
>JAZQVW010000029.1:0-6500 GCA_045632025.1 Candidatus Avispirillum sp.
TCTTTGCTCTGTGGCAGAGCTCAATGTAGTCAACTGCCCACATATTGTTCCAATATGCAAAATGTGTACCGATTTTCATCATAGTTTTATATCTCCTTAAATTTATTATTTTTTATTTCAGTCTCTGAAGCCGTAAACCAGTTCGCAGGGACTCTTATTTACGTCAAATGCATCGGAAATGCCAACTCTCTGGTAGGTCACTCTGATATCGTGCTCGTTTACAAATTCATACCAGCTCTCGTATTCTTCGGCATACGCTTCTCTTGCTGCAGCGTTTCCGTTTACGTACTGGCTATCGTAAAGCGCCTCAAGTCCGAGGAAGTATAGGTGAGCAACAGCGCCCTGAATATTTTTAAACTGCTCGTCGTTTGCCTGTGCAGCTGCCGCCTCGAACAATGCAAGCATTTCATCAAAATGCTCTGCGAAATATTCCTTTGAATACATTTCCATAGGATGGCTGAACTCTGTCATATAGCATCCCATCTCGTCGCCTGCTGCTTCCAGCATCTTCAGATACTGATAGATGTTTTCCCAGCCTGCGCCGAAATTCCATTCAAGATATTCGCATATCATTTCGTCGTATTCTTCTCTTGTGATATCCTTATCCCACATCATCTCGGAAATGAGATAAGCGTTCATATCGTCAAAGGCATCGTTTGAGGTTCCTACAACGTAGAAGCCGACTGCCTCGTGCTCCATAAACCAACGCATATCGTCATAGATCTTGAAGGTATTGGAGAGGGGCGCAAGAGAATAATAAATGTTTGTGGGATAATACCAGATATAGGACTGAGAGCAATGCTCCATCCAGCCAAGGTAATATTCCTTTTCAACTGCGTTACTGCCAAGCTTTACAGGATAGGACAATCCGCTGCTTGAGCTTGATGCAAGACCGTCGGGAACGCACTGATCGTTCTCGATAGAATGGTTAACGCAACCGTTCCAGCAATAAAGAAGAACTACGTTGTCGTTAAGGCTTCTTGTCTTGGGGGGAACCTTTACCTGAGAATAAGCGTTTGTAATAACTCTGATGCCGGGATAACGAGCGGAAAGCTCCTCCTCGATCTTGTTTACAAAATCAACCAGAGGACCTGCATAGGTTTCCTCTTCCTTATAGATCTTACTACAGGTTATCTTGTTCTTGTCACGGCTTGTGCAGGAGCAGAATGTTGTTTCAGCAGCAAAGGAGCAGGAGATCTCTGTGATCTCGTATCCGATCTGCTGACCGGATGCAATTCTTGCATCAAGAAGAGCGCACATATTTTCAAGAACTGCCTGATATGTGGACTTCTTTTCGATAATGCCGTCCTCTTCGCCGTCGTCTGCGTCTGTATAGATAGTATAGTCAGTGAGACAGTGCTTAAAGCCTGTTCCGGAAGCAAAGCAATCATCGCTTGCATAGTAATCAAAGGAATGAGCATGGGGACCTACTCTGTTAACGCCGTAGCCGTAGGTTGCGTTGTCAACGGAAGCGCCGTTAAGCTTTCTCTTGATTACGGAATAGTATGTATCGATATCCTTATAGGGAGATATCTTGTTATCTCTGTAGCGCGCATCGGGGATCTGAACGTCGCAAAGGCCCTCAGCTATATCAACTGCCGTAGCCTCCCAAAGGTCGGAATCATAGTAGCCGTAGAATCTGTAGCCGATATATTCCTCAATAAGCTCGTACACGCCGTACATTGTTCCTCTGAGAGCACCGCCCATGATCGTGAGCTGACCGTCTGCAACTGTGATGGAGAAGCCGTCTGTTCCGAGAGTTTCTCCCTCGTCCTCAAGCAATGTGATCTTATATTCGTCGTCACATTCGCCCTCTACCACCTCAAGCTCGATGCCTGTAGCATTCTTAACGTATTTCTTAAGCTCGCTTGCCGCAAAAACCATATTGGCATTATCGGGATTTGTTACAACGACTGTGTAAGCCGCAATGCTTCTGCCGCCGATCGTGATCCTGCCGACTGTTTCATCGCCAACGCCGAGAACGTCGTTAACGTCAAGGTTTCCTGCAAGGTGATTTTCAAGCATAAGCATATCCTTTGCATTTACCTTGCCGTCCTCTGTCAGCTCAGCCGCAACGCTGTCAACGTTGTTTGCCATTCCAACGAGCTGCTTTTTAAGCTCAAATGCGTCCTTGGCGTTGATCTCGCCGCTGCTGTCAACGTCACCCGGAGCATAGGAATGATAGTCAGCGCCTGCTGTGAAGCTAAGGGAGCCCATCAACACAGAAACAAGAATTAAAACCGCTAAAAGCTTTCTCATTACTGTACCTCCAATTTATATTTATCTACTCTAAATTATAAGCCAAGATACATAATTTTTCAAGTATGTTTTTATGTATTACACTCATTTTATACAAGTTTTTCCTATTAGTTGACAAATTATGAATAAAAAGTTATAATATAGTAAACTGATAGAATGGGGGATAGTTATGAATAACGCAAAAAATAAGCATAGCACGGCCCCAGACTGCCATTTTCTCCGAAGTAAGCCCCTGTATTTCTGCACACCGAAACAGGCAAATGCTCTCCTTTCCGAGGGAAGATGTCTGCTTTTGTTCGTTCGCCACGGACTGACCGACTGGAATATGCAGATGAGGCTTCAGGGTCGCGAAAACGTGCCTCTTAATGAGGGCGGAAAAGAGCAGGCAAAGGAGCTTGCAGACGTTCTTCTTGCGGCGCTTGAAAATGACTGGAAAATAAACGGAATATACACCTCCCCCCTCAGCCGAGCTGAGGACACGGCCATCTATATTTCCGAAAAGCTCAACGTTCCTCACACGGTGACCGACGAGCTTATTGAAAGAGATTACAGCTCTCTCTCCGGCTTGACCATACACGAGCGAAGAGAAAAGTTCCCCTCCCCCAAGGACTATCCCGCCGATATGGAAAACGTTACCGAGGCGGCACAAAGAATCAAGAAGGTTGCCCTTCAGCTTTGCGAAAACGGGAATGCGATCAGCGGAGCAACACTTGCCGTTACTCACGGCGGAGCAATAAACGCTCTCTTCTCATATTTGACCCGCGGTCGCGCAGGCGTTGGTAAAAACGTTGCCAAAAACTGCTCCATCTCCATAGTTGCATCGGGAATGGCGGATATCATCCCCCTTGCATTCAATCTTCACGGCGATGAAGTCATCAATTACATAAAAGATATAAAATAAAAGAACTGACTTCAAGCAGAAATCAGTTCTTTTTTCTTTTGTAGGGGAAGATATCATCTTCCCGCCCGAATGTGACCGCCCTATGACTTTTTCACTATCCACTATTACTTAAAGCATAGCTCCGTCCTGCTCATCCCAGAATCTTTCAACGATGGATGCAAGTCTATCGGGATCGGAGGCGAATTTTATTTTTCTCCAATGCTTGGGTAATAGTCGCAGAGTGGGCGGCTCGACATAGCGCTCGTCCATAAGTACCACGACGCCCGTGTCCTCCTCGCTTCGGATAACTCGCCCCGCCGCCTGCTGTATCTTTATCATTGCAGGATAGGTGTAGGCATAGTCATAGCCATTCTCTCTCGTTTCCTCGAAATAATTCTGCAAAATGTTCTGATGTGCCGAAAGCTTGGGCAGGCCCATACCGACGATGATAGTTCCGATCAGGCGGTCTCCGCGAAGGTCAACTCCCTCCGCAAAGGCGCCGCCAAGAACGCAGAAGCCAACCAAGGTCTCATCCCTGTGGGATGTGAACTGAGCAAGGAATTTGTTTCTCTCAGCAATACTCATTCCCTGCTTCTGCACTACGCATCTGCATCCGAAGGCGTTCTCGCGGAAGGCCACGTACACCTGCTTCATATATTCATAGGACGGGAAATAAACCATGTAGTTTCCTTCCCTTGCCTCAATTACGGAGAATATCATTTCAGCTATCTCATCAACGTAACCCTCGCGCTGAGAATATTTCGTTGAGATGCTGTCCACTCCCACAACACAAAGCTTTGCCGGATCATAGGGAGATTCAAGCTCAAGACGAGCCGCATTTTGACAACCGAGAATGTCCGCAAAATAATCAAGTGGAGTGAATGTTGCGGAAAACAGGACCGCGGCCTTGGCGCACTTCATCATATTGTCAAGAATCTCCGAGGGATCAAGGCAACGAACGCTTGCCTTCAGGCTTCCGTTAATGCTTTCAGCAAAGAAAACAAATTTGGCGTTTGCATAATTTGCCGCATTCACGTAGCCTCTGGCCATTGAATAAGCGCTCTCCAGAATCTCCGCAGCCTCAGGCTCGGTCTTTGAAAGCTCTCTTGCAACGTGGCAAAACTGTATCATAGAAAGGGTCAGCTTTTCGGGCAATTCCTTGGAAAGCCAATAACCATAGCGTTTTTCGCCCACTAAATGCTCATCCTCAGCGCATCTTTTAACGATCTCTCGAAGCTGAATGATGACCTCGTTTACAGCTCCCATAAGCGGACGGCAATTTTTAACCGCTTCGCTTTCAGTTTTATGCAATTGTATAAAACTATTGGAATCTATCTCCGCGGAATACATATCGCGAGCGCGATCGGGCAGGTTGTGCGCCTCATCAATTAGAAGCATATAGCGCTCTCCCGAGTCCGCTTCAAAATATCTGCGGAAGCGAACGTTGGCATCAAACACGTAGTTATAGTCGCAGATGACCACCTCGGCATATTCGCTTACGTCAAGAGACAGCTCGTAAGGGCAGACCTTATGCTCCTCCGCCACCTTTTCTATAGTTGCCGTGTCAATAACGTTGCGTCCTCGAAGAAGCTTAAGCATCGCACAATCGCGGCGCTCCTCATATGACACGCGATCGATCTCGTGCATCAAGGGACAAGACAAAGAGCAAGGGCTTTCCTTTCGCCCCTCCATAGGGCAGACCCTTTCCTTTGCGCAAACGAAAACACAGCGAAGACTGCCCACCTGCGCGGCCATCTTCTTCACCGCATCTGCCGCCGCATTTCCCGTTACGGTCTTAGCGGTCAGATAAAACACCTTATCCATATGTCCCTTGCCGATGGCGCGAAGAGCAGGATAAAGAGCGGAAACCGTTTTGCCGATTCCCGTTGGAGCGCATACCATCAGCCTGCCTCCGCGGCGGGCGGCATAATATGCATCGTTTATAAAATCTCTTTGTCCCTCTCTTATCTCACTGTAGGGGAATGCCATCTTCTCAAGAAGAGGCTTGCCGCAAAGCTCCCTCTCCGCTTCAATGGCAATAAAGGGAAGCGCGCGGGAGATAACTGCGTTCCACATCTGAGAGGCAAAGCGCTCTTCTATAAGACATTCAAAAGCTTTGGTCTTTTCACCCGTTTCGTTGGTGATAACAAGACGAAGATTGGCCTCAGCAATTCCCTTCTCCTCCATAAGCATATAAGCGCACAGTACGCATTCGCAAAGATAGCGCACGTCGGAAAAGGGACCTGTTCGCTCAGTTACCCTGCCAACCGTTCTGTATTTTTCAAGAGTCCAAAGACCATTTTCAAAATACACTCCGTCAGCAATACCGAAAACAGAAAAATCAAGCTGATCCGAAACGCTGGCAAAAAGCTCAATATTGTTGTATCTTATTTCAGAGGGCGGATAGTCTATAGGCTGAAAATCCATTTTGGACGCCGCCGCTCCGCGACGGGTGCGCGAAAAATATGAAAGCTCGTAAGCAGAAACCTTGATATCCCCGCTTTCATTTATGACGTTCAGCTTCATTCTATCCCCTCCTTTTTTCGTAAATTATATACTTAATTTTACCACCCGCCCCCAAAAAAGTCCATAGCTGCTATTGAAAAAAAGAATACTATGTGATAATATTAAATTAGAAAAATATGTAGTCGCTTATGCGGCGGAACGGAGAAATTTATGCCCTTAAGTAAAAATCTTATTGCTCCCGGTAGCTACTGCAAGGAAAAAGAGGTTGCTTGCGACGCCTTCAGATGCACGTTTGATATTAAGAACGACACTATCATCTGCTCTGACACTCAGGTAAACGCAGTTCTCATCGGCGACTCTATCACAGAGTTTTTTGATCATAATATTTATTATAACGATTACGGCGTTATCCTCAACCGCGGTATCGGCGGCGACGAAGCTCAGTTTATCGACTTCAGATTTGAGGCAGACGTTGTTCAGCTGAAGCCTAAGGCTTGTATCATCCTCTGCGGTGTTAATAACACATGGGTTCTTGAGGACCAGCAGGACGAGGAAGGCTACTTTAAGGAAGAGCCTGCAAAAGAGGTTATCAAGACGATCACAGACGCATTTGAATCTATGTTTGCGAAGGCAAAGGCCGCAGGCATTGAAATGTGGGTTTGCTCCTGCATGCCTATGGGTGAGGGTATGCCCTCCCTTAAGGCAAGAAATACATTCATCAAGAGACTTAATGTTATATATAAGGAGCTTGTTGAAAAGCACGGCGGCAAGTATATCGATATGTGGACACCCTTCGCAGGCGAAGATGGCCTCATGATCCCCGAAACATCCCGCGACGGCGTTCACCCCAACGGCGTTGGCTATAAGGTTATGGCAGACGTTCTCTGCCCCTACC
>JAZQVW010000030.1:0-3142 GCA_045632025.1 Candidatus Avispirillum sp.
ATGAAAAGACCATAATTCCTCCATTTTATAAATAGTTAGAGTAATTATATCACATCTTTGTTAATAAATAAAGTAGAAAAATATTTTTAGTTGATTTTTAGGCGGCTCTTGTTATAAACTTTTAATTGGTGTATAATGTAATATATTTTGCAAAAAGGAACTCATATTATGAATATATCAAATGAAACAAGAGAGCTTTGTCTCAAGGCGGAGGAAGCACTTCGCGAGCAGTTTGCTCATATAGAAAACGTTTCTCGCATTTGCACAGAGCGAGTTATGGATATTTTCCGTGAGGAAAGAGTTAACGAGTCTATGTTTGCCGCAACAACGGGCTATGGCTACGGCGACCGCGGCAGAGATGCTATCGACACTATCGCTGCAAGAATCTTTGGAGCGGAGGCTGGCTTTATGCGTCCCTCCATTCTCAGCGGAACTCACGCTATTTCCATAGGACTTTACGGTCTTCTTCGTCCCGGCGATATTATGCTCTCCGTTACAAGCGCCCCCTACGATACTCTTCGCGGAGTTATCGGCATAGGGGATTCCCACGGACAGGGCAGTCTTGACGAATTCGGCGTTGAATACAAGCAGATAGAGTTTAATTCCGAGGGATATATCGATCTCCCTGCAGTAAGCGAGGCGATCGATCAGTACGGTGAGCGACTCAAGGTGGTATTTATGCAGCGCTCCAAGGGCTATCTGGACCGCAGAACTCTCACAGTTGCGGAAATTGCCGAGGTTGCAAAGCTTGTACATAGCAAGTGCGGCGCTTACGTTGTTCTTGATAACTGCTACGGCGAATTCACAGAGATCAGCGAGCCTGCAGCTCATGGAGTTGACCTTATGATCGGCTCTCTCATTAAAAATCCCGGCGGCGGAATGGCGGATACAGGCGGATATCTTGTTGGCTCAGCAAAGGCCGTTGAGCTTGCAAGCTACAGACTCTCCTGCCCCGGCGTTGGTCTTGAGGTTGGCGCATCTCTCGGTCAGAACAGAAATCTCCTTCGCGGTCTTTTCTTTGCTCCTCACATTACGGCGCAGGCGCTGAAAACAGCACACCTCGCGGCTTATATTTTTGACCATCTTGGATTTGAGGTTTCTCCCGGACCCTTTGAGAAGAGAAGCGATATTATTCAGACAGTTAAGCTTGGAAGTCCCGAGGGACTTGTTGAATTCTGCCGAGGAATCCAGTCTGCTTCTCCTGTTGATGCATACGTTTCTCCCGAGGCTTGGGATATGCCCGGATACGACGATCCCGTCGTTATGGCGGCAGGCGCCTTTATCGGCGGCTCATCCATTGAGCTTTCCGCTGACGGTCCTATCCGTCCTCCTTATATCGCCTTTATGCAGGGCGGACTCACTTATGAAAGTGCGCGTCTTGGTATTATGGCGGCCGCTGACAGATTGAAGAAATAATTTGAAGGGGTAAGGAAAGGTTTTCAAGTAGCCACCCCCCAATGCTATATTTACAAACAAAAAGAGAGAACGCTTCGGGTTTTCCGATACGTTCTCTCTTTTTCTGTAAAGGAGGCCCACTTATTAGGGCGAATTGTGTTGACAATAGGCGGCAAAAATTATATAATTAATGCTGAGAAATTGTTTATGGAGGTATTCAGTTGTCGAAACCTATTATTATATCATTTGCAAACCAGAAGGGCGGAGTTGGTAAGACCACCTCAGCCGTTAACGTAGCAGCCTGCGTGGCAGCTCTCGGCTATAGAGTTCTTCTGTGTGATCTGGACCCTCAGGGTAACAGCACAAGCGGAGTTGGCGTAAATAAAAAGGGTCTCCGCTATTCTATGTACGGAGCGCTTCTCGGATATTACGATCCCAAACTTTCCGTTATTAAAACTGAATATTCCAATTTGTCTATAATCCCTGCAACAATTGAACTGGCAGGCGCGGAAATAGAGCTTCTTGAAATGGAGCACAGAGAGAGCGCTCTTCAGAGAGTGCTTGAGCCTCTTTACGACGATTTTGATTTCATCTTCACAGATTGTCCTCCCTCTCTCGGTATGCTCACAGTCAATGCTCTTTCCTGCTCCGACGGAGTTATAATCCCCATGCAGTGTGAGTATTATTCCCTGGAGGGTCTGTCGCAGCTGATGTTCTCCATCAAGAAGGTGAAGCAGCTTTATAACAAGAACCTGACCGTAACGGGTATTCTAGTTACTATGTATAACGGCAGACTTAACCTTTCTGCGCAGGTTATGGAGGAATTGAAAAAATATTACAGCGACAAGCTTTTCAAGACATCTATCACAAGAAGTGTTAAACTGTCTGAGGCGCCCAGCTTCGGCGAGCCTATTTATTATCACGATAAATATTCAAAGGGCTCTCTTGCATATATGAACGTGGCAAAAGAGCTTGTTGAAAGAGTAATGTAAGGGGGAAGCGTTATGGCAAAGAAAACAGGTCTCGGCCGCGGTCTTGATTTTATCTTTGACGATAATTCCATTGAGAGCGACGGCAGCGGAGTAACCACTCTTCGCATTTCAGACGTTGAACCCAAAAGCGATCAGCCCAGAAAGGTCTTTGATAACGAGGCTCTTTCTCAGCTTGCTGATTCCATTGCGGCAAACGGAGTTTTGCAGCCTATTCTCGTTCGCGAGGTGGGCCGCGGATTTTATCAGATAATCGCAGGCGAGCGCAGATGGAGAGCATCCAAGCTTGCAGGCCTCACAGAGATCCCCGCGATCGTTATGGAGGCAGACGATCTGAAAACAGCTCAGATCGCGCTGATCGAAAATATTCAGAGAGAAAACCTCAATGCTTATGAAGAGGCAAAGGCATACAGAGCGCTTATTGATCAGTTTGAGCTCACTCAGGAGGACGTTGCGGGCCGCCTCGGCAAGTCTCGCAGCTCCATTGCAAACTCTCTTCGTTTGCTTGATCTTCCCGAGGAGATCTCCGATCTTCTGCAGAGCGACAAGCTCAGCGCAGGTCATTGCAAGGCGCTTCTCGGTCTTCGCGACCGCTCAAAGCTGAGAGCTCTTGCTGAAAAGATCATCAACAACAATCTTTCAGTTCGTGAGGCAGAGGCTCTCGTTCGCCGCGCCAATAAGCCTGAAAAGACAGAAGACGAGGATGAGATCGTCCCTGTTAAGGTGGACTACGTTGCCGAGCTTGAAAAGAAGGTAAC
>JAZQVW010000031.1:0-2431 GCA_045632025.1 Candidatus Avispirillum sp.
ACGGTCAGATTCTGGCAGAGGGCGTGCCCGAGCTTATCGACTCTCTTGCAAATATCAAAAAATTCGTCTACGAGGAAAAGCGATACACACTCTCTGAGGTCCGCGATGCCCTTGCATCTGACTTTGCGGGATACGAAAAAATGCACCTCACCTTTAAAAATTCAGGTCTTAAATTTGGAAACGACGTAGAATATGTTGATAATATCGCCCGTGATATAATCAATTTTTATAATAGCTATCTCAGAACTAAAAAAACGTGGAGAGGCGGCTATTATTCCGGCGGATGCTCACCCTTTAACCGCGCCGCAGATAACGGCGCCGCTGTCGGCGCTCTTCCAAACGGCAAAAGGAATGCCGACACACTCTACGGAGACAGCATCGGCGCAACACCTGGAAATGATATAAACGGCCCCACGGCACTGCTTAATTCCTGCCTTGCCTTTGACCATACGCTTGCCGGAAGCGGCTTTATTCTCAATATGAAATTTGATAAGGCGCTCTTTAATACTGAGGCAGGTATGAGCGGATTTATTTCCCTCTGGAAAACCTATTTCGGCCGAGGCGGACAGCAGCTTTCCGTAACAGTTGTCAGCCGAGAGGAGCTGCTTGACGCGGTTAAAAACCCCGATGCGCATAGAAATCTTATAGTTCGCGTGGGAGGCTTCAGCGAATATTTCGTGAACCTCACGCCTGAATTGCAGCAGAACGTTATCTCACGAACTGATTATTAATCGTTGATTTTTATCAATTTCTGTTGTAAAATATAATTAACGACAATAAGGGAGAAAAAATATGCTTTTTATTGGTATCGACCTTGGAACGAGCGCTTGTAAATTCCTCTTGACAGACGAAAAGGGTGCCGTTCTTAATACAGTTTCCCGCGAATACCCTCTTATGTTCCCCAACCCCGGCTGGAGCGAGCAGGACCCCGATCTTTGGTGGGAGGCTTGCCTTGACGGCATCCCCGCTCTTCTTGAGGGCTTTGATGCAAGTGACGTTGGCGGAATCGGCGCAGGCGGTCAGATGCACGGCCTCGTTATTCTTGACGAAAACGATCAGGTGCTTCGCCCCGCTATCCTCTGGAACGACGGAAGAACCTTTAAGGAGGTTGACTATCTCAACGAGGAGATAGGACGAGAGGTTCTCAGCGAGAGAACGGCTAATATCGCATTCGCAGGCTTCACCGCGCCCAAGCTCCTTTGGGTCAAGGAAAACGAGCCCCAGATATTTGCACGCATAAAGAAAATAATGCTCCCCAAGGACTATATCGTTTATAAGCTTACGGGAGCGCACACCTGCGACTATTCTGATGCATCGGGTATGCTCCTTCTTGACGTTAAGAACAAGTGCTGGTCTGAGGAAATGCTCAGCCTCTGCGGAGTTTCAAAGGAGCAGATGCCCGCCCTTTACGAAAGCTACGAAAAGGTTGGCGAGGTAAAAGCCGAGCTTGCTGAGAGATTCGGAATGGCTCAAAACGTTACAGTTTGCGCAGGCGCAGGCGACAACGCGGCAGCTGCCGTTGGCACAGGCACGGTCGGCGAGGGCAAATGCAATATTTCACTTGGCACCTCCGGCACGGTTTTCATCTCCTCCGATAATTTCGGGGTTGACTCCACAAACGGCCTTCATTCCTTCGCTCACGCTGACGGATATTTCCACCTGATGGGCTGTATGCTCAGCGCGGCCTCCTGCAACAAATGGTGGCAGGACGAGATCATCGGCACAAAGGACTATAAGGGCGAGGAAGCTAAGATAACAGACGATATGCTCGGCAAAAACAAGGTGTTCTTCCTGCCCTACCTTATGGGAGAAAGAAGCCCTATCAACGATACTGACGCAAGAGCAACCTTCGTTGGAATGTCTATGGACACAACAAGAGCGCAGATGACTCAGGCTATGCTTGAGGGCGTTGCCTTTGCTATCCGCGATTCCTTTGAGGTTGCAAAATCTCTGGGCATTGAAATAAACCGCAGTAATATCTGCGGAGGCGGAAGCAAATCTCCCCTTTGGAAAAAGATATTTGCAAACGTTCTCGGTATTCCCCTTGATATTATCAAAACAGAGGAAGGCCCCGGATACGGCGGAGCAATTCTCGCAATGGTTGCCTGCGGAGCTTACGGCAGCGTAAGAGAGGCGGCAGATGCGCTTGTTTCCACAGTTTCCACAATTGAGCCCGATCCCGCGCTCACCGCGCTTTATGAGGAGCGCTATCAGCAGTATAGAAGGATCTATCCTGCGATGAAACAGCTTTTTAAAGATCTGAAATGATCCCAAGCCTTCCCCCATAAATGTGGGAAGGCAAGGGTTATTTCAGATCCTTAAAAAGCTGTTTCATAGCAGGGTATATCTTTCTATACTGCTGATAGCGCTCCTCGTAGAGCTTTGTGAGTGTGGGATCGGGCTCGATGGTTGAAACTGGGGAAACAAGCGC
>JAZQVW010000032.1:0-2994 GCA_045632025.1 Candidatus Avispirillum sp.
GCAAACAACGGTCACGTTGTTATCAATAACGTTTCTGTTGAAGACGTAACTCTTACACAGAACGGCGTTGCAGCAGAGGGCACACCTCTCTTCGGTCGTTTCGTTCCCTCCGGCACAGGTACACTTGAAATTGACGGCGCAGAGGTTGTTGCTACAGCTGATGCACTTAAGGCTGAATTGACATCTGATGCAGAAGAGATTGCTGTTATTCTTGCTAACGATATCTCTATTGATATCGGAACAGGCCTGAAGCTTGGTGGCGCAAACACAAAGTCCATCACAGTTGATGGTAACGGATATAAGATGACTCTCTCCAGCACCTACAGAAGCTATTTCAATATGGCTAATGCTGAGGGCGTTCTTAATCTTGAAAATATGACTCTTACAAACCTCCACAAGGGAACACATTTCTTTGATTATACAACTCACTTCAACTGTGACGTTGTAGCTAACGACGTAGTGTTTGAAAAGTCTCCCCTTGTTACAGGCGGAACAAAAGCTGTATTCACAGATTGTGATTTCGTTCAGGCAGGTAATGATATCTATGGTCTCTGGATCATGACAGGTTCTGACGTAACAGTAAATGGCGGTGTAGTAAATACAAATCGCGGATTCAAGATCGCTGACGAAGATAGCGCTAAGGAAATGACAGTTCTTAACGTTTCCGGAACAAAGTTCAACACAGAAAAGAAGGCTGCTATCCTTGTAACAACAGCTTACGGTGCTAATATCACTCTTGATAATCTTGATATTTCCAACTGCAAGGCTGATAGCACAAACGAAGTTTGGCTTGATGATGGACGCACAGCATATGCTGGAACTGTTACTGTAACAGGCGGCAGCATTGTTGTTGAGCCCTAATCTGACACTTATAGAAATAAAAAGCAGGTGCTGATGCACCTGCTTTTTTATATGGAAATACATTTTTTGCCGCGCTTGTGGGTTAGCGAGCGGTGTCACCCAAAGTGCGAGTGAGCAGAGTTGAGGGTTCGAAACGAATGCTCGCGACACACGACGGTGACTGGGTGCGAAGCTAAGCCTCGTGGTCAGCTTAGCGCTACGGGCTAAAAACAGCCATTCAGGCTGTTTTAGTCGCGCCTACGGCATGCGACCGCCCTTTCGAATCCGGTCAGCAGGCAATAAAATCACTAACGTGATTTTGGCCCGTGGCAAAAATTTATTTTTGCCGCGCTCGTGGGTTAGAGAAGCTAAGCCTCGTGGAAAGATTAGCGCTACGCCCTAAAAACTCCCATCCAGGGAGTTTTTGTCCGTCGTACCGACATGGACACGGGCTTTCAAATCCTGCTTAGCGGGCAATAAAATCAAAAGGATGCCATAAGGCATCCTTTTGGTTTTGGCCCGTCTGACAGGATTTGAACCTGCGGCACCCGGAATCGGAATCCGGTGCTCTATCCAGCTGAGCTACAGACAGATTGGCTATATTTAACAACATCCGTATTATATCACGCTAAAAAACTTTTGTAAACAGATTGAGATTATTTTGCCAATATGTTTGATATTTCGATAAAGTTGTGTTATAATGATAGTTGTATAATTATAGTATGGATAACTGTATCCATTTATGATTTGTAATGACTTAATAATTTATCACAAAGCCGTATTTTCGGCGGAATGGAGATAGAATGCTTACAGATATTGAAATTGCTCGTCAGGCAGAGATGAAGCCCATTACAGAAATTGCAAGCAAGCTCGGTGTTCTTCCCGAGGAGCTTGAACAGTATGGCCACTACAAGGCTAAAATAAACGATGCCTTCCTTAACCGTATGGCAGACCGTCCTGATGCAAAGCTTATTCTTGTAACTGCTATTAACCCCACACCTGCAGGTGAGGGTAAGACAACAACAACTGTTGGTCTTGGTATGGCTATGGAAAAGCTTGGACATAATACAGTAATCGCTCTTCGTGAGCCCTCTCTTGGTCCCGTATTCGGTGTTAAGGGCGGCGCAGCAGGTGGCGGATACGCTCAGGTAGTTCCTATGGAGGATATCAACCTTCATTTCACAGGAGACTTCCACGCTATCACAGCAGCAAATAACCTTCTTTGTGCTCTTATTGACAACCACCTCCAGCAGGGAAATGCTCTGCAGATCGACCCCAGAAGAATTCTCTTCGGCAGAGTTACAGATACAAATGACAGAGCTCTTCGTAACGTTGTTATCGGTCTTGGTAAAAAGGTTGACGGTGTTCCTCGTGAGGATCACTTTATGATCACAGTTGCAAGTGAGGTTATGGCAATTCTTTGTCTTGCGGCTGATCTTGAGGACCTTAAGAACCGTCTCGGCAACATCCTCGTTGCTTATAAGTACGACAATTCTCCCGTATATGCAAAGGATCTTAACGCGCAGGGCTCTATGGCAACTCTTCTCAAGGATGCTATCAAGCCTAACCTTGTACAGACACTTGAAAACACACCTGCTATCATCCACGGCGGTCCCTTCGCCAACATTGCTCACGGATGTAACTCCGTTCGTGCAACAAAGCTTGCAATGAAGCTTGGTGACTACGCTATCACAGAGGCAGGCTTCGGCGCAGACCTTGGCGCTGAAAAGTTCCTTGATATCAAGTGCCGCTTTGCAGATCTTGCTCCCAGCGCGATCGTTCTTGTTGCAACAGTTCGCGCTCTCAAGTATAACGGCGGCGTTCCCAAGACTGAGCTGAAATGTGAGGACGTTGAAGCTCTTCGTCGCGGTGGTGTAAACCTTGAAGCACATATTGAAAACCTTAAGCAGTACGGTGTTCCTGTAGTTGTTGCAGTTAACCGCTTTGACACAGACAGCCAGGCTGAGCTTGACGAGGTTGCAGCTAACTGTGAGCGTTGCGGCGCTGATTTCTCTCTCTCCGACGTGTTTGCACGCGGTGGAGACGGCGGTATCGAGCTTGCTGAAAAGGTTGTGGCAGCTTGCGAAAAGCCTTCTGAATTCAAGCTTCTTTACGATGATGAGCTCTCTATCAAGGAAAAGATCGAGTGCATTG
>JAZQVW010000033.1:0-4943 GCA_045632025.1 Candidatus Avispirillum sp.
GCTGCTTCATAAAAGGATAGAGGCCTTGATCTCTTCCGCCACGTGGTCACCGCGAAGAAGACCGATAATAAGAAGCGCAAACTGAGCGGCGCTTCCCATTGCTCTGCCGCAAACAACGTTTCCGTCACGAACTGCGGGAGCGTCCACAACCTCAGCACCGAGAAGATATTTCTCAAAGCCGGGATAGCAAACTGCCTTTTTATCCTGAAGCATTCCGCGCTTACCAAGCACCATGGGAGCGGCGCAGATAGCCGCAACGGGAGTGCCATTTTCCTTTGCATAGGAAAGGAACGCTTCAACTGTTTCGCTATTGTCAAGATTTGTGCTTCCGGGCATTCCGCCGGGAAGGATAACCATTTCAGCACCTTCAGCCTTAAGCATACTAAGAGCTTCAGCCTCGCTGATATCTGCTTCAACCTTGATGCCATGAGCGCCGCAAACGCACTTTCCGCCAATGCCAACCGTTACAACGTCTATCTTCGCGCGGCGAAGAAGGTCAACGGGAGTGAGCGCTTCGATCTCCTCAAAGCCCTCTGCCAAAAACAAATATACCATAATAAATCTCCTTAGCTGTCTATCATATGGGTAAGGATGGAGGAGATCTCCTCCTTTGATTTCTGCACGCCGTCGGGAGCGCAGTTGATAACGCTCCAGCCCCACTTCTCTGCTGTGTAGAGAGCGGCGTCGTAGCACTTTTTCAGATATTCCGCATCCTTTTCGTGGATGTCCTTCACAGCGCCTGTTTCACTGCAGCGCTCCTCAACCTTTTTGGAACTCTGCGCCTGGGGCATCTCAAGGAAGATGACCTTATCGGGCGCGGGAAGGCCAAGCTTGCCAAATTCAAAATCGCAAAGCCAGGTAAGGAAGGAGTCCCACTCTGACTCGTCAAGCTTTGAAAGCTGATGGTATGCGTTGGAGGTGGTATATCTCGTGGAGATGACCACCGTGTCGGGGTCCAGATAGTCCTTTTTCCAATCAGTCACGTAGCTGACGTATCTGTCGGAGGCGAAAAGCATGGACGCGGCGTATCCGTTCGTATCGGACGCCTTATCACCAAGCTGACCTGAGAGATACATTTCAACTAAGGTGCAACCGGGAGTTCCGTAGCAAGGAAATCCGAGAACGCGGACCTTCTTGCCCTCCGCCTCGTAATGACGGCGAAGCAATTCTCCCTGCGTTGATTTTCCGGAGCCGTCAAGCCCCTCTATAACTATAAATTTACCCATAATTCTTTACGGGACGTCGTAGGCGCCGTCCCCTACCTTTTTGAAATATTACATTTCCGAAATTCGCCTATGCGAATTTCTTCCTTCACTATTCACTATTCACTATTCACTTAACTGGGGTCCTCGTCGCGAAGCACCATCTCCATAAACTCTTGCTTTGTGATAAGAAGCTGACGGGGCTTCTGTCCCTCGGGCGCGCTTACGTAGCCAAGCTCCTCAAGTCGGTCGATAATCTTCGCCGCTCTGCCGTATCCGATGGAAAGACGGCGCTGAAGAAGTGACGTTGAGATCTTGCCGCTTTCAAAGGCAACGTCAAGCGCCTGACGAACAAGGGGATCGCCATCGCCGTCGCCACCCTCGGCAACTGCGCCGCCTGAGCCCTTCTTTGCTCCGCACATAGCCGCTGCTGCCTCGATCTCCTTCATGATCTCGTCACCCTTTGCATTTTCATCTGCAACGTTATGAGACTTGATATAGGAAACCACCTCGTCAACCTCGCGGTCGGAAACGAATGCGCCCTGAACTCGCATAGGCTTTGCAGAGCCAACGGGGCTATAAAGCATATCGCCGCGTCCGATAAGATTTTCAGCGCCGCTGCGGTCGATAATAGTTCTTGAGTCTACCTGAGAAGCAACCGTACAAGCGATACGTGAAGGAATGTTCGCCTTGATAACGCCTGTGATAACGTCAACTGAGGGACGCTGTGTACCGATAATAAGATGCATACCTGCAGCTCTCGCCTTTGCCGCAAGACGGGCAATGGAGGTTTCAACGTCGTCGGGAGCAGTTGACATAAGGTCCGCAAGCTCGTCGATAACGATAACTATCTGAGGCATATATTCATAATCGGGATCGTTCTTTGTGATCTCGTTATAGGATGCGATATCGCGAACGCCAACTGCCTCAATAAGGCCGAAGCGGCGTTCCATTTCGTTAACTGCCCAGTTGAGAGAGCCTGCGGCCTTCTTGGGATCGCTCACAACGGGAACCAGAAGATGGGGCAGACCGTTATAAATATTAAACTCAACCTTTTTGGGGTCGATAAGCATCAGCTTCACCTCATCGGGAGAAGCCTTGTAAAGCATTGAAACAAGAAGACAGTTGATACAAACTGATTTACCCATACCCGTTGCACCTGCAATGAGAAGGTGGGGCATTTTCTTGATATCCATAAACACAGGCTCTCCGCCAACGTTTTTACCGAGAGCAGTGGATATCTTACTTGCGCTTTCGCTGAATTCCTTTGTTTCAATAAGGGAACGAAGGTAAACAGTTTCCGCAACCTTGTTGGGGACCTCAATACCAACCGCCGCCTTGCCGGGAATGGGAGCCTCTATACGAACGCCCGTTGTTGCAAGGTTGAGCGCAATATCGTCCACAAGATTTGCAATGGAGCGAACTCTTGTGCCCGCCTCGGGAAGAAGCTCGTATCTTGTGATCGTGGGGCCTCTTGAAACGCCGACGATCTTTGTTTTAACGTTAAAGCTGCCAAGCACGCGGACAAGCTTTGCCGCATTGTCGTGCAGCTCTCCTCTGATGTCGCCCGCTTTGCTTCCCTTGTCCTCGGAAAGAAGATCAATGGGGGGAAACTTGTATTCGGGCTTGGGGATCTCAATTGCAACCTGCTCGATGCTTGTGATCTCGCCCTCGTCGCTTCTTTCAACGCTGAGAGCAGACTCCTTTTCGCCGTCGCGGCCAAGATATGCATCTGCAAGCTGATCGAGAATGGCCGCTGAATCTGCAGAAACGCCGCTTACCTCGGGCTTGATCTCCTCAGCCTTGGGAGATACCGCCTCTGCCTTGGGCTTTTCCGCGCCCTCAAAGAAGGCCTCCTCTGCCGCTATCTCCTCGGGGGATTTGCCGCTTCTGGTTCTTTCAAGAACCTCGTTGAAGATAGCCGCGTCAAGATCAACAGGAGCGCTTTCTACCTCCTCAGCCTTTTCCTCTACAGGAGGAAGAACGTCCTCGGGGATCTCTACATCAACGGGAACGTCTGTGTCAAACTTGGGCTTTCTCTTGGAGGGCTCTGCCTTTTCAGCCTTTTCCTTCACCCTTTCAGCCTGCTTTGCCTCGTATGCCTCGGCAATAGCATCAGGATCTCTGAAATGGATGGGCTCGTCAAGCATTTCCTCTGCTCTGCGACGAGCCGCCTCATCACGGCTTGTCTTTATCTTGTATGCAATGTAAACGTAAATATATTTGGGAGTCAATCCAAGCATAAGAAGGACGGACAGAATAAGAAACGCGATAATAAGAACATAGGAGCCTGCCTCCTTGAAGCAAAGAAGGAAAAACTCACCGATCAGACCGCCGATAAAGCCGCCGCCTGAAAGCTCCGTTCCGTTTTTAAAGAGTGTTACGGGAGAAAAGGTTCCCGCAGGAGTAAGAAGCTGCAGAAGCGCACCAAGAAGGAGCATAGAGATTCCTGCAAAGGTGTATCTTGTGCCGCTTGAAACGTCCGTTTTCTCAGTGAGTCCGAGAATGGCAGATGCAAGCAGAAAAACGGGAAGCACGAATGCGGATGCTGAGAAAAGACCCGTCAAGGTGCTGTAGATAAATCCGTTTATGATACCGGGGTCCTCACCGCCGCCTGTGAAATAGCAAACTATGAGAAAGATCGCCGCAACGATCAGTATGTAAGGCAGGACCTGAGAAACGAAGAAGCTTCTGCGCTCTCTCTTCTGCTCCTCCAGCCTCATCTGCTCAGCGCGTGCAGAGTTCTTTTGAGAATTGGACTTCGCAGAGGAAGACTTTGTCTGCGCCTTCTTCGCCTGAGAATTTTTTGGGGATGATGCTTTAGTTTTTTTCTTTGATGTGTTGTTCGGCATGGAAAACCGCACCTTTCTTTTTATGTCAAGCCGTATAAGGCAAAATTTCAGTGGAATAATAAAACTACTTCATATTATAATACCACAAAAATCAACTAAATACAAGAACTGAGGAAAATTCTTTAAATAAAGGCGGCAAAACATGGTTATAAAAACAGAAAAAGCAGCAAAAAGAAAGCTTTGGTGGGCAATTGCCGCCGCTTCCCTTGCAGGACTGCTGAACGGATTCCTCGGGGCAGGCTCGGGAGTTGTGCTGATGTTCGCAATCGCCGCCCTGAATGAAAACAAGGGGGACGGTGCGGCAAGGGATAATTTTGCAACGGTCATCGCATCGGTTTTGCCCGTTTCCATCGTCAGTACGGTCATCTATATAAAAAGCGGGGCGATCGACGAAAATATTATGGGGCGCTTTGCCCTGCCCGCTATCATCGGCGGCATCGCGGGAGCATTTCTTACAGATAGACTTGATACGAAGATTCTGAGGCTTGTTTTCGCAGTGGTGGTCTTCATCGCAGGGGTGAATATGATGAGATAAAGTTAATAAGCCTCCCATTGCTTAGCGGAGGCTTGAGCGGGAGGGAGCCCTCGCCCTACGAAAACACCACAAGCTCGTGCATATATGCGACATTTCGTCACGCAAAAACACACGAAAATAACTTTGAAAATATTTTTGAAAAAAATTTAAAAAAGGTGTTGACAAACGAAAAAGGGTTTGCTATAATAACAAAGTCGTCAGCGAGCGACAACAAAAATGGAAGCATAGCTCAGTTGGGAGAGCATCTGCCTTACAAGCAGAGGGTCATAGGTTCGAGCCCTATTGTTTCCACCATATGGCCCGGTAGCTCAGTTGGTTAGAGCGCTAGCCTGTCACGCTAGAGGTCAGGGGTTC
>JAZQVW010000034.1:0-2100 GCA_045632025.1 Candidatus Avispirillum sp.
CTGCGTCCTTAAGTGCTACGCCTGCAAAGTCAGCCGCAACAAGAACCTGCTTATCTGCTACTGTTTTCATTGGATAAATCCTCCGTTATCTCATTATTTGTTACCTAAATTGTATCACTATACAAAGAGTTTGTCAACAAGGCAATAAAAAAGCAGAGCATTCACTCTGCAATTTTATCATTTATAAATTTGAGGAAATCTCTGCCCTCTTCATCAATTTCAAGAAAGACGAAAATAGGGCCGTCCTCGCCCTTGATGCGAAGAACAAATCTATCGTCCTTTTCCATATTTCTATAGAAAACGAATCTCTTTCCCGCATATTTGCGCTCGCCTACAGGCTCTACAGCTTCAATATCGGAAACTGCGCAAACAAACTCCGCGCTGTAGCCTCGCTTGCCCTGACGGCGATGGATATAAAGCTGCAATTTTTCTGCAGGTGCGTCGGCAAGGGGCACGACCTCAAGCTTTGACTTTGCCTTGATCTCATATCTGAAGCCCGTGAAATGCCATCTCACAAGAATATATACAAACACTCCAAGTAATATAACTGCCGCAGATTGCATTATCCACTGCATACTTCCCATTACAGCGTTTGACAAATACACGGTTACAATAGCGAAAAAGAAAAGAAGCAGGCTCAGATTCTGCGCTTTCTTTCCCTTTTCCTTTGGTTCATAAATCATATCTGACCTCACAAAAGCATAAGACCGCCTCATATAAGGCGGTCTTCGTTTGTTTAACTTATGCTTCTTCCTTAGCGATAATCTGCTTACCCTTATATGTGCCGCAAGCGCTGCATACTCTATGAGCAAGATTGAACTCGCCACAGTTGGGGCACTTTACCATGCCGGGCATATCGAGCTTCCAAACATTGGATCTTCTCTTATCTCTACGTGCTTTGGAAACTTTTCTCTTCGGTACTGCCATGAGAACACCTCCACTAAATAATCAAAAAATTATCATACTCTAATATTATAACACTACTTTTCGCTATTATCAAGTAGTTTTTTAAATATTTCCAATCTGGGATCGATTTCTTTTTCCTGCTTGCAGGTGCAACCACCGTCAAGCTTCTTTCCACAGACGGAGCAAAGGCCGGGACAATCCTCATTGCACAAATGGTAAATGGGTAACTCGAGAGACAGCTCCTCAATTACATCGGCATCGAAGTCAACCTTACCCTCTTTGACCCAAATGATATCGTCGCTATCCTCGTCAACTCTTGCTGCATTCATAGCAACTGTTCTTTCAAAATCGAAAGAAAGCTCCTCTGCAATAGGTGCAAGGCATCTATCACACACAGTTTCGTATGACACGGATATCTCTGCTCTCAGGGTCATATAACCGTCAATATCCGAAATCTTGCCATGGACACGGATAGGAGAGGTGAGCGTTATTTCTTCAGAAATATCGCACGCGCCCTCAACGGTTTCGGGAGTGAGCGTAAAATCGAAGTCCAGCGCAGACACTCTCTTATTAAGCACGGGGGTCATATCAAGTTTCATAATACATTACCGCCTTTCTTTTCTAAGCAATTGCCTGCAAGTTAGTATTATATATAAAAATTGTACCTTTGTCAACAAAAACTTAAAAATTCATAAAAAATATATTGAAAGAATTTTTGCTTCTTGTTATAATCATTTAACAATACGATTTCGGAGCGTTTTATTTTATGAATATAGCTAAATTCACGAGAAATTTCTTTATCCTGATGGTTGGCATGCTGGTTGTTGCCATCCTCGGAAGAATATATATGATGGAGGATAACGACTACCTCTCAAACCTTTTCGCAACGGACAACGCCAAGGCCGCTTACAGCGAAAACGAATCCGCCTTCACCTATCACAACCCTGCGGACAACCTCTCAAACGACGGATACTACTCCGCTCACGGCTTTATATATAATGAAGCAAAAAAGGAGCTTCAGATAACCGCAAGATATAACGACAGCCTCTACAACTATCTTAATACAGAGGATAAGACCGAGTTTACTTACACGGTTTACGACAAGGCAACAAAGACAGAATATGAGGCGAAGAAGCTTGAATTCGGCGAAAAGTATATGTACAACTACGAAAAGCTTGCAATCGAGGGCCTTGA
>JAZQVW010000035.1:0-4354 GCA_045632025.1 Candidatus Avispirillum sp.
ATCCCCTTTGCAAGAAGATGCCCGTTATAACATCCTCAAACAAGCTTCGTACTTATACAACAGCTCGTTATTATACAGACGATGAAATACTTATGCAGATCACAAAAGGAGGTAAGAACTGATGAAAGCTTTTCAGGGAAGAGTAGTAGCGCCCGGATGCGTAACAGCAAAGGCACTTGTATCCCACGGTGGACTTAACACTCTGGCATCCTTCCAGAATGCGCTCCAGTTTGGAGATAAGCAGGCGAAATGCGGAGATCAGAACAACCCTGATCTGTATGGCAAGCCTATGGTAGGCACAGCGCTTTGCCTCCCTCAGACGATCGGAAGTACAACAGGCGGAATGGTGCTGTATTGCGCGGCTGCTATGGGACGTCAGCCTGCTTGTATGCTTTTCTCAAAGCCTATAGACTCTCTTGCTGCAGCAGGAGCTATCCTTGCTGACGTTTGGGTAGACGACGTAACAATGCCCGTAGTAGATAGCCTCGGCGAAGAATTTCTTGACTACGTTAAGGATGGTATGACCATAACAGTCAAAGAAAATGGTGTTGTTGAAGTAGAATAAGAACTATTAATGACGTAGCATTCTGAAGAATACTACGTCATTTTGTTTGCGTTTGTGATGGTAGTATCTTGAACTGAGTCTGGCGGTATGATATAATCATTCATAGAGAGGTGAGTATAATGACCATTCTTGACAGGCAGCTTTTAGGAGCATTTTTGGGGTGTTTATTTGCTTTTATAGCATTTATCATGCTTTGCTTAAATGTGTCCAGTAAAGAGAAATATAAAAAAACATTATATTTAGTTGTGTCTTTTTTGAGTTTTGGCATCGCTGTCCTTGCAGTTTGCGGAGCTGTTTTTGATTCAGTAAAATTCACATTGGCAGTCATTATTCTTGTTGGTATAAGCTTAGCAATATTAACTATTGATTATCGTCATACTTATCGGAAATGCAATGTAATGGTGACTGCTGTATTGACCGATTATTATAAGATCGTTCGAAGCATGCCGCACAGTTATACACCCACATTTGCATTTGAGTATAATGGGAAATCATATAAGGCTAATGATTTGCAATTCTATTATAAACGTAAGTTTTTCAGGTCGTTTGTAGTGGGTAACAATTATAATGTTTTTATAAATCCTCAGGATCCCTCCGGTGTTTGTGTATACAAGCAAATGAAGAATTATGTAATTTTTGTTGGATTTGCGCTTTCGGTTGTTGTTATTGCTTTTGGTATATATATTGTGATTGTTGCGTAATTGATGTCTGGTTTGAAATAAATAAAAAGATGTGTAGAAAACTTCTACACATCTTTTTTAGTATCACTTATTATCTTGCAGTACAAACAAAGCTTTTCGCGCCCATGTCGTAAAGGTAGTGGTGAGCGTAGTCTGCCTTTTCAGTGTCGTCGAATATACCGAAAACAGCAGGGCCGCTTCCGCTCATAAGAGAGGCGAGCGCGCCGTAGTCAAGAAGCTTTCCGCGGTAGAGGGATGCTTCCTTGTGGTCTCCGAGAATAACGCTTTCAAATGTGTTGAAAACGGAGAATGCAAGAGCATTAAGATCGTCCATTTCAATAGTAGAAATAACTCTCTGGATATCGGAGAAGGGGCGTGCAAGCATTTCACCGAAGTTTTCATCAAGTTTTCTGTAAGCGGCAGGAGTTGAAACGCCTTCACCGCCTCTTGCGATAACTACGGTAAAGGGAGTCATAGGCTCGATCTTGGTCATTATCTCGCCAATGCCGCGACAAAGCGCGCATCCGCCCTCCATACAGAAGGGAACGTCAGCTCCAAGCTTTGTTCCCAGCATAAGAAGCTCATCCTTTGAGAGAGGCTTGTCGTAGAGCTGGTTGAGAGCCTTGAGAGTTGCTCCCGCATCCGTGCTTCCGCCGGCAAGTCCGCTTGAAACGGGGATTCGCTTTTCAATGTGTATCTTTGCGCCACCGTTGATGCCTGTCTTTTCAAAGAAGAGACGAGCCGCCTTGTGAGCGAGATTTTTTTCGTCAAGAGGAATAGAGTCCTCGCTTGCACTGAGAATGATTCCGCTGTTTTCCTTTGTAACGTCGACTATATCGCAAAGAGAAACTGATTGCATAACGCTTTCGATCTCGTGATATCCGTCAGCGCGTCGTCCGAGAACGTCAAGATAGAGATTGATTTTAGCAGGTGCTTCAAGAGTAATATTGTTCATGTCAATGTACCAGCCTGATAAGGAAATTTTGTTTAACGTCTACCGCAACAAGGGGACAAAGCTCCTGACAGCAGTAGCAAAGAATGCAGTCGCCGCGATTGATCTTAGCCTGCTTTTTGCCTTTTTTTTCCACAAGCTCAATGGTGTGCATAGGGCAGGAGCGAACGCATTCGCCGCATCCGACACACTTGTCGTGGTTTATATAGGGCTTGGGGCTGAAAAAGCTTGCGAATTTGCCGCCCATAAGATTGGGAAGCTGATTCAGAATAGTTTTTCTCTGAGAGTCGGGAGCAACAACGTCGGAAATAACGAGAGAGTCAATGTCGTCGCCGACAATGTCAAGCTCGTTTGCTGACTTGGGACAAAGACCTCTTTCCTTTGCAAGGGTCACCATAGGAGCAGTACCCTCAAAGCCGAGTATTTTTTCTGCCGCAAGATCAAGACAGTAGGGTGAAAGAGAGGTGAGCACAACGTTGAACATACGGGGAGAGCCGCCTGTGGGTCCGTTGCCCTCCATACCGAGAATACCGTCGCAAACGTTGATAAGAGTTTTGCTCTTGTTAAGCATCTCGGAAAGGTCGCAGAGCATACTGCGGAAATCCTTCTGATCGCTGTAGGCCGCGTGCATCTCAAACTTTTCAATTCCGGGAACAACGCCGAAATAGTTCTTCTGCGCGCAGGACATTTTTGTAAGAGAGTGAGTCTTAAGCTTGCAAACGTTAAGGATAACGTCAGCCTCAGCTATGGGAGTGATAACGTTAAAGCGCTTGCAGGTAACTCCCTCGGGATGCATAACGATCTGAGCATCGGTTGAGTAGTTAAGGGGAGCGCCGCAGTCCTCGGTAATTCCGCAAACGGAGTAGTGGTTTTTGATAGTAGCAACGGTATAGGGGCCGCCCGCGCTTTCAGCAACGATCAGCTCTGTATTATCCGCCCCGAACATTTTAAGGGCTGTGATCGCACTCTTTAAGAAAACGGGATGAGTGGTTGCCGCCGCCTCGGGCTTTTTAGAAATAACAAGATTTGGCTTGATAGCGATCTTCTTGTTTTCAAGCATTTCACGGGTAACCCCCGACGCCTTCATCTGAGAAAAGAGAAGGTCAGCCAGGCCGTCGTCATACTTTGTGTATTTGTTGATAGCAACTGTGTGTTTTTTCAAGGTGAGACCTCTTTTACATTCAGCTTAGGGCGGCTTTTTGAAGCCGCCCCTTGTTTGTATTGATGTTTATACGTTGGATTCAGTATACCATAACGTCCTGTTCTATGCAATAAAATTTGCAAAATATAATGGCAAAAATGTTTAATACGATTGACATTCTGAGGCTTTAGGCATAAAATGAATAAAGATAAGATGAAAGGAGCATTTCATATGAAAAAGATGCTTTTTCTTATAAACCCCGTTTCGGGAAAGCTTGTTCTGAACGACAGCCTTATGGAGGTTGTTGAGGTTTTCTCAAAGGGCGATTATGAAATCAACGTCAGGCTCACACGTGACCTTGATGATATGATCGAAGCGGCAGGAAGAGCCGCTGAATATGATATAGTAGTTTGTTGCGGCGGTGACGGAACACTTAATATCGTTGCGGGCGCAATATATGAAAAGGGAGCAGAAACTCTTATCGGATATATCCCCGGCGGAACAACTAACGATTTTGCCAATTCACGCAGAATAGACACTGTTGCAGTTGGTGCGGCAAGGCAGATAATTGAGGGCAAGGTCAGAGATACAGACCTTGGTATTCTCAATGGAAAACCCTTTGTGTATGTTGCGGCTTTCGGTATGTTCTCCGACGTTTCTTATATGACGAGTCGCGAGCTTAAGCAGAATCTTGGTCACGTAGCTTATCTTATTGAAGGAGTAAAATCAATTGGCTCCGCAAAGCCTTACAGTGCAAAGATCACTTATGACGGCGGAGTGATCGAGGGAGATTTCATCTACGGTATGGTCAGCAATTCCCGCAGAATAGGCGGCTTTGAGATGCCTATTATGCAGAATGTTCTTTATGACGACGGCGAGATGGAGATCATCCTGGTACGCCAGCCAAAGACTGCGGCTGATATACAGAAGATCATCAATATTCTGGTAACACAGATTCCCGATGATAATATGGTATATCTTCTTAAAACAACAAAGGTCCACGTTGAAAGTGAAAA
>JAZQVW010000036.1:0-12176 GCA_045632025.1 Candidatus Avispirillum sp.
CAAGGCAGTCCGCCTTCAGCGAGGCGATTATAATAAAATGACGGTCTATTCCAATAATCCCATTGACCTTGGATATGCCTTTGCCGATGCGGGGGCAGAATTTTTGCACACGGTAGACCTTGAAGGCGCAAAGGACGGAACAACGCCAAATCTTTCTGTTGTGGCAAGTCTTGCGAAAAACAGCGGGCTTAAGGTGCAGGTAGGCGGCGGCATCAGAAATCAGTCCACGGTTGAGAAATATCTTTCAGCAGGAGTTGAAAGAGTTATAATAGGAACAGCGGCGGTGACCGACCCTGATTTTCTTTATAAAATGGTTGAGGAGTATGGAGAGCATATTGCAGTCGGCGTTGATATCAAGGACGGAATGGCGGCGATCCGCGGATGGATGGAAAAAAGCGAGCTTTCCTGCTACGGGCTTTTCGATCGTCTGACCGATGCAGGAGTTAAAACGGTTATCTGCACGGATATTTCAAAGGACGGAATGCTCTCGGGCGCAAACGTGCCTATGTATCGCGATCTGATGGAGAAGTATTCCGTTAATATTATAGCCTCGGGCGGAGTGACAACGCTTGACGACGTTTGTGAGCTTCGCGATATGAATATGTACGGAGCGATACTCGGAAAGGCTATCTATCAGAAAACAATAGACCTCGGCGAGGCTGTAAAGGTGGCGGCGAAATGATAACGAAGAGAATAATCCCATGTCTGGACGTTAAAAACGGACGAGTTGTAAAGGGAGTCAATTTTGAAGGGCTGAGCGACGTTTCCTCCCCCGTTGAGCTTGCTAGATATTATAGCAGCGCAGGCGCGGACGAGCTTGTTTTTTATGATATAACAGCGTCGGCTGAGGGCAGAGCTCTTTTCACCGATATACTTACGGAGGTTGCGAAATGCATCTTCATTCCTCTAACGGTCGGCGGCGGAATAAACACAATTGCCGATTTTGACCGCGTGCTGAAATGCGGAGCAGATAAGGTCAGCGTCAATTCGGGCGCTATAAAAAATCCTCAGCTAATTGAGGAGGCGGCAAAGAAATACGGCGACCAGTGCGTAGTTCTGTCAGTTGATGCCAAGCGAGTGGACGGAGGCTTCAGAGTGTTCGGCCGCGGCGGCAGAGACGATACGGGGCTTGACGCGATCGAATGGATAAAGCGCGGAGTCGCAAGCGGCGCCGGCGAGATAGTGCTTAACAGTATTGACACGGACGGAGTTAAAAACGGATTCGACATTGAAATGCTCAGTGCAGTATGCGAGGTTGTGGACGTTCCCGTGATCGCATCGGGTGGAGCAGGATGCACGGCTGATTTTGTTAAGCTGTTCCGTGAGCTTCCCAAGGTGGATGCAGGCCTTGCGGCCTCAATATTCCATTTTGGAGAGGTTAAAATAGCAGAACTGAAAAAGGAGCTTAGCGCAAACGGTATCAATATGCGCTTGTAAGGTGATGAAAATGAATATAAACGAGCTGAAATTTGATGAAAAGGGTCTCATTCCCGCAGTTGTTATAGATAATGAAACAAAAGAGGTGCTTACGGTTGCATATATGAACCGCGAGAGCCTTGAGATAAGCATCAAGGAAGGAAGAACCTGCTTCTGGTCAAGAAGTCGCGGGGAGCTCTGGCGCAAGGGGGAGACCTCGGGCAACGTTCAGTATATAACAAAGATAGACGCAGATTGCGACGGCGATGCGCTGACGGTGTACGTGAATAAAACAGGCCCCGCCTGCCACACGGGATGCGAGTCCTGTTTCTTCAATAATATATATACTGCAGAGGATGAGGCTCCGCCTTTCTCCCTTGATTCTCTGGCAGGGCTGATTGAGGGTAGAAAATATGAAAAAAAGGAGGGCTCCTATACCAGCTATCTTTTTGAGAAGGGAATAGATAAGATCCTTAAAAAGGTCGGCGAGGAGTGCGCAGAGGTAATAATCGCAGGCAAGGCTGACGATAAGGCTGAAACCATCTATGAAATATCCGATCTTGTGTATCACGTTCTCGTTCTTATGGTTGAAAAGGGAATATCCATTGAGGATATCAAGAAGGAGCTTGCTTCCCGTCACGTGATCGATCATAAGGTCAAGCAGGAGAAGATGACCAAATGAGTATAAAGTCTAATCTTCATACCCACACTCCGTATTGCGACGGCGCAAGCACCACGGAGGAGATAGTCCTTCGCGCCCTTGAATTGGGATTTGAATCCATCGGCTTTTCGGGACATTCCTATACTGATTTTGACCCGGAGCCTTCTATGAATCCCACCGAGGCTGCAGCCTATGCAGATGAAATAAACGCTCTCAAGGCAAAATACGAAGGGAAGATAGAAATATATCTTGGAATCGAGCAGGATATATATTCTCCCGAGCCTCCGTTTAAGCCCGATTATATAATAGGAAGCGTTCATTATCTTGACGTCGGGGGAGAGAAGGTCTCCGTTGATGCCTCGGAAGAGCGGGTTGAGGACGGGGTCGATCGATATTTCGGCGGGAATTGGCTTGCCTTTGCGGAGAAGTACTATGAAACTGCAATGCTGGCAGCTGAGAAGACGGGCGCCGATATAGTGGGACATTTTGACCTTGTAACCAAGTTTAATCAAGGTAACCGATATTTCAATGAAAACGATATTAGATATCGTACGGCGGCAATTGATGCGCTAAGATATGAGATAGGCCGTTGCAATCTGTTTGAGATCAATACGGGCGGAATATACAGAAAAAAGAGATCAACGCCCTATCCCGCAGAGTTTCTTTTGCGCGAAATCAACAGACTGGGAGGGGAAATCATCCTTTCAAGTGACAGTCATAACGCCGAAAGCCTGGGATTTTTGTTCTCCGAGGCGGCAGAATTGGCAAAGCAATGCGGTTTCAGATACGCAAAAATGCTAAAGAACGGAATTTTTACAGACGTAAAATTATGATTCTGCAAATATGTACAAAAACACACGGATATTTTTGGTAATGTTACATATCAAAAATACCGTGTTTTTTTGGTTAAAATGAAACAAAAATCATAAATAGGTATAAAATTTTTCAATCTTATTGACAATTATATGCAATAAAAGTATAATGTAATTAACAATGTAATTAGGAGGATATACCATGAAAAAAATTATATCTGTTATAGTAACAGTTGCTATGCTGATTTCCTGCATGGCGCCTACTCTGGCGACATTTGCAGCAAATGAGCCTGCGCTTGTTATCACAGATGCATCCTTTGACCCCGCGGCAAGAGATGCTAAGATAGCAACAGCTGTTTCTGTAGCACACAACCCCGGCTTTTGCTTCGGTGTGTTCTATCTTTACTATGATAGCACACAGCTTGATGTAAATGAAGGCGCAGTTACCGACCTTACAGGTGACGGCTTCACAGTAAAAGCGACATATGATGTTGATGTAACATCCCGTAACCCCGGTAATGCTCTTGCTGATGCCGGTGTAGAAGTAACTGACAATCTCGTTTGTGTTGCAATCGAGGTTGCAGGCGACGATAACTTCACAGGCTTTGACATTGCAGCAGTAGAGTTTGACGTTATCGGCGACGTTGCTGAGGGTGAAACTCTCACCGTTGGTATCGTTCCCGGCGTAGGCAGAAACGATGCTCCCTATGATGCAGATGATGAAGACGTTATTCTTGCTGCAGGTGTTGGTACATTCACAGCAGCAGCTGACGCTAACACACCTGTTTACGAGGACAAGGCGTTTGAGAACACAACTCTCTACGTTGACGGCGTAACAGTAAACAAGGGCGTTACAACAGTTGAGGTTTGCATCGGTATTGACGGTACAGGCGACGTTATCGACCAGTACGGCTTCAACTCCATGCAGTTCATTCTTGTATATGATAAGGATCTTACTCTCGTTTCCTCTGAGAACGGCGCGCTTGTTGCTGATCTCATCGACGATGACGACGGTGTAGATCCCAGTGCAGTATTTAACTTTGCTGACGGCATTGAGTCCGAAATCGCAAAGGAATGCGAAAAGTTCGGTTATGACTGGGCTAACTCTGACGACAATGCAGTATATGCAATGTTCACAACAGGTAGCTACGATCAGATCAAGGACCGCGGCTTCATCGCTCACCTCACATTTGAGGTTCCTGCTGATAAGGCAGATACATATGCAGTACAGCTCGTAGCTCCCCAGCTTATCGCGAGTGTATACGAGCCCGGCAGCGCTGATGCTCAGCCCGTAGACATCCCCTTCGCAATCGACAACGGTTACGTTAAGGTATACGTTGACGTATGTGAGCACGAGAACACAACAGTAACAAAGGCTGACGCTACATGTACATCCGAAGGCTTCCTCAAGGAAGTTTGTGACGATTGTGGCGAAACTCTCGTGGACGTTACATACGATGTGCTTGCTCACGTTCCCGGCGATAAGATCGTTGTTAAGCAGCCTACAGTTGATGCTGAGGGTGCATACAAGATCTGCTGTAAGAACTGTCCTGAGGTTCTTGAAACAGGTTCCATCCCCGCTCTTAAGGCTCTCGTATTCACAGCAAGTGAAGAGACAGCTAAGTATGGCGATCAGGTAACAGTTTCTATCGACGTAGAAAACAACACAGGTATGTTCATCGCAATCTTCGAGGTTGAGTATGACGAAAGCGTTCTTAGCCTTGATAGCTATAATCGCGGCGAAGTATTTGATTCTGAAGCTGAGTACATCGTTAACGATTACGCTCCCGGCGTTATCAGAGTATACGTTGAAAGCTCCGCTATGTATGCAGCAGCAATCGACGGTACAGTTGTTGAACTTGTATTCAACGTAGCAAACGATGCTGCTCTTGCAGGTAAGGAATCCGCAATTAAGCTTGTAGCAGTTGAAGACGGCGTTGTCGACGCTGACGGAACAACTCTTGATACAGTATTCAACTCCGGTAACGTAACAGTTGCTTCCCGTGAAGCAGAGATCGCTATCGGCGAGGGCAAGGCTCCCTTCGGTAAGGAAGTTCTCGTTCCCGTAACAGTTGATGCTAACCCCGGTATGTTCATTGCAATTCTCGACGTTACATTCGATTCCTCCAAGCTCTTCTACATAGGCTTCGAGAACGGTGACGTATTCGCAGCAGACAACGTAATCGCTAAGGATTACAAGGATAATGCAGTTCGTCTCTACTTCGAGGCTGACGGCAATGCAGACGTAACAGCAAACGGTGTTCTTGGTTACCTCAAGTTCATCATCGCTGACGATGCAGATCTCTACGGTGAGCAGATCCCCGTAACAATCAGCGCAGACGCTGAAAACATGATCAACTATGCAGGAGACACATTCGAGTACGTTCTCGTTGATGGCTTCGTAACAGTTGAAGACCGCGCTAAGATCGCTGTTTCCGATACAGCAGCTAAGTACGGTGATGAGGTTGCAGTTGATTTCGCTCTTGCAAACAACCCCGGCGTATTCATTACAATCTTCAATGTTAAGTATGATACAACAGTTCTTGAATTTGAACGTTTTGCGAATAACTATGGCAACCACGTTCTCTTCACACACACAGATGTTGGTGAGTTCAGAGTATACGTAGAGGCTACAGAAGATGCTGATATCACAGGTGATACAGCTATCGCATCCTTCATCTTCAA
Source organism: Candidatus Avispirillum sp. (assembly GCA_045632025.1). Classification (GTDB taxonomy): domain Bacteria; phylum Bacillota; class Clostridia; order Oscillospirales; family CAG-272; genus Avispirillum. The sequence goes on from JAZQVW010000036.1 coordinate 5,575, forward strand.
CGTTCTTGCAGATCAGCAGCTTGTTGGTACAAAGGGCGCTATTGAAGTTGAAGTAGTTGAAACTATCAATTATGCAGGTGAAGACGTAGATCTCACAGCAAAGACAGGCTACGTTGAGGTTCTTGATCGTGAAAAGATCGTAGTTGAAGATACAGTTGCAGAAGAGAAGCACAACGTTAAGGTTCCTGTAACAGTTAATAACAACACAGGCTTCTGGGCAGCAGGCTTTGAGCACAATTATGATTCCGAAGCGTTCTCCTTCCTCGGCTTTGAAGGCGTTCTTCTCTCCGAGATCGAGGCAAGCGCTAAGGACGGCGTGATCACAGTATTCGGTGAAGCAGCTGATATCGCTGATATCACAGAAGACGGCGTACTTTACTACCTCGTATTCGCAGCTCTCACAGAAACATCTGAGATGGACGTAACAATCGCAATTAACGAGATGATCAACGTTAATGCTGAAGACGTAACAACATTCGCTACAGTTGGCGGTAAGGTAACAACAGTTCCTTGTGATCACTCTGAAAACGAAACATACACAGAAGAAACAAAGGCTCCTTCCGTATACGAAGAAGGCGTAATGACATACTTCTGTAAGTACTGTGATGCAGTAATCAAGACAGAAACAATCGCTAAGCTTGAAGCACTTGTAGTTGGCGAGGCTGAGGTTGGCGCAGGCAACATAGTAAGAGTTCCCGTAACACTTTCCGGCAACCAGCAGGGCGTTTGGGCTCTCGGTCTTGAAGTTGCATACGATGCAGCTGCATTCGAATTCGTTGGTGCTGAAGGCGGTCTCTTCGCTGCAACAAATGCTAACGCAAGCGCAACAAACGGCGTTGTAACAGTATTCGTTGATGCTCCCGAAATGGCTGACATCACAGCAAGCGGCACAGCATTCTTCCTTGTATTCAAGGCGGCAGCTGACGCTGAAGGCGAATATGCGCTCACAGCTACTCTCGTTGCAGACAACACAATCAACGTAAACGGTGAAAGCGTTGTTTACGACGTAGTTAACGGTTCCATCACAGTTGGCGAACACGTATGTGTTCCTGCTGACGCAGTTAAGGAAAACGTAATTGAAGCTACTTGTGTAACAGAAGGCTCCTACGATCTCGTAGTATACTGCTCCGGCTGTTATGCAGAACTCTCCAGAGAAACAGTTGAGCTTGGCTTCGGCGACCATAAGGCAGCTGATGCAGTTAAGGAAAATGAAATTCCTGCAACATGTAAGGCTGAAGGCTCTTACGATCTCGTTGTATACTGCTCCATCTGCCAGGAAGAGATCTCCAGAGAAACATTCACAACAGACAAGCTTGCACATACACCTGCAGACGCAGTTAAGGAAAACGAAGTTGCAGCAACATGTAAGGCAGAAGGCTCTTACGATCTCGTAGTATACTGCTCCGAGTGCGGCGATGAGATCTCCAGAGAAACATTCACAACAGATAAGCTTGCACACGTTCACGGTGAACCTGTTGAAGAAAACAAGGTTGACGCAACATACGATGCTCCCGGTTCTTACGAAATCGCAGTATACTGTACAGAATGTGGCGAGGAACTTTCCAGAGAAACATTTGAGATTCCTCAGCTCGTTCGTGAAGAGTTCACTCTCACAGTAAACGGCGTATCCACAACAGTTAAGGTTGGCGACGTAGTTGAATTCACAGCTGACGCTCCTGTTCTTGAAATGGTTGATGATAAGCAGCTCTGCAAGGTATTCGCTAACTGGGTACTTGAGTCCGGCAACGTTGAATTCGACGTTGAATCCTCCAAGGTATCATTCGTAATGCCTAGCGAAGACGTAGTGATCTCCTCTGAGACATACTACGTAGGTGACCTCAATGGTGACGGTAAGGTTAATAACAACGACTTTATCGCTATCAGAAAGGCGATCCTCTTCGAGGATATGTCCGGTATCGTTAACTTTGACGTAAACGGCGACGGTAACGCAAAGGTTAACAATGCAGACTTCATCGCACTCAAGGCTATTATCCTTGGTGTATACACATACCCCTCTTACATTGGCTGATTAAAGTAATGTAATAAAAAGCCACCGGTTAATTCCGGTGGCTTTTTTATGTGACAGTGAAATAAAAAAGGTTCTCATAAAAATGAGAACCTTTTTGTTATTTGTTTAATTCCTTAAGTGCGAGCTTGCCTTCCTCCGTAACAGGAGCTATCCATTTGTTTCTGATAAAAGTTATAAGACACAATACGGTTTTGGGCAGGTCCTCTGCTAAGAACATTATGAGGAATACTGCAAGGAAGGGAAGTTTTATAACGAATGAAATTATAAATGCAATAGGGATGGCAACCAGCCATAGGCCCACAAGATCGCAGACCAAAGCAAGCTTTGAGTTTCCGCCGGGGCGGAAGATTCCGACAACCATAAGGTAGGGAATGTTTCGTAGCGGCATTTCACATCCGTAAATAAGCAGGCATCCAAGTGCTGCGCTGATAGCAGCGGGAGTGTAATTGGCTCCTGCTGTAAAGGTTGAAACAAGTGTGTGTCGGAACAGAATAACGATGGAGCCGGTGATTATGCAGGCGATAGGCATAATAGCTGTGAATCTCCAGGCATCCTCTTTAGCGCGTTGGATTTTTCCTGCGCCGATGGATTTACCGATGATAACACTACATGCGTTACAAAGTCCTACGATGAACACGAACGAAATGTTTTCAAAGGTTCTGAAAATAGTAACGCCGGTGTAGTAGTCATCTCCCATGTTGGAGAAAATTGCGTTTATAACGACCGTGCCAAGACCCCAAACAGCTTCGTTGAAAATGATAACAAGTGCTCTTTGATAGAATTCAACAACGTGAGCGAAGGTGAATCCGAAAATATCGACCATTGGCGCGATCAATATATTCTTTTTTGCTACAGAGATACAAAGCAGCAAAGCAACACCCGCCCATGAGGAAATGCAGGTTGCAAGAGCGGCTCCTCTGATGCCCATTTCGGGGAAGAATCCCATGCCGAAAATAAGGCAATAATTAAGCGATGCGTTAAGCAGCGCGGTGAAAAGGGAAACGAAAACAGGCAATCTGACCTTTTCTGTTGAGCGGAGAATAGCACAGAATATCAGATTCAGTGCAACTGCGGGATATGAAAAAGCCGCAATTGAAAGATATTGGCTTCCGTATTCAATAATATCAGGAGTTCTTGAAAAGACGTTCATTATAAGCTCCGGCTTGACGACGCCTGCAAGCATAAATATCACAGAAACTATAAGAGTGGACGTAATAGCGATTCCGCTGGTTCTGTGAATAGCTTTAATATCCTGTATACCCCAATATTGAGAAATGAAAAGGGAAGTGCCTGAAACAATTCCGAAAGCGAATATATTTAATAGCCAGCTCCACTGTCCTGCCATTCCCATAGCCGCAAGATGATCACCGCCAAGCTTTGCAACCATAAAGGTGTCAATAAGGGAGAACGAGGCAGAAAGCAGATTTTGCAAAGCTATAGGTATTGCAAGATTAAGAGTTGCTCTCCAAAAGTGTCTGTTCAAAAACAGATCTTTAAATTTCATAAATTACTCCGTGAAATACAAAAGGAGAGTGTATTGTATACGACTCTCCTTTTGATGACTGATTTAATTTGGCAGGAATTACTTGAGTTCCTTAACCTTAGCAGCTTTACCAACTCTGTCGCGGAGGTAGAAGAGCTTAGCACGTCTAACCTTACCCTGACGGATCACGTCAACCTTAGCAACGTGAGGTGAGTGGAGGGGGAATGTCTTTTCAACACCGCAACCGTAAGCAACACGGCGTACAGTGAATGTTTCAGAGATACCACCGCCATGCTTAGCGATAACTGTACCTTCGAAGATCTGGATTCTTTCTCTGGAACCTTCCTTGATGAGGTTGTGCACTTTTACAGTGTCACCAACGTTAAACTTGGGAGCATCAGCTCTCAGCTGCTCGCTCGCAAAAGCTTCAAACTTTGTCATAGTCTTGACTCTCCTTTTGATTCTTTTGGTTCTAAAGCGTTCGTACAGAGCTGCATTGGACCGCTTCGGCTGCGCTTTGCACAGCAAGGGTAATTATAGCACACAAAAAAAGGAAAAGCAATAGTTTTTTAGAAAAAAATAAATTATATTGTTGCAATAAAGCTTATTGAAAATGCACTGTAGATATGATATACTGTTTTTAACAATATTATACAGAGCGAGGTATACGAAATGGCTATTCCGATTCCTGAGAGCAGGATCGCAAGATTTGAAAATATGGGCTTTGGTATGTTCATTCACTACGGTATTTATTCACAGCTTGGCTGTGGCGAATGGGTAATGGATATTGCTCAGATCCCCAAGGAAGAATACGTAAAGCTTGCTGATACATTTACAGCTAAGGATTTTGATGCCAGAGCAATTGCAAAAACTGCAAAGGCTGCCGGCATGAATTATATTACATTGACAACAAAGCATCACGACGGCTTCTGTCTCTATGACACAAAGGGCCTCTGTGATTACGATGCTCCACATTCCGCTTGCGGACGCGACCTTATCCGTGAGTTCGTAGACGCATGTAACGAATTTGATATTATGCCTGTGTTCTATCATGCAACTCTTGAATGGTACCACGAGGAGTTTGAAACAGATTTCCCTAAGTATCTCCAGTATCTTCGCGACAGCGTAGAGATCCTTTGCACACAGTACGGTAAGATCGGCGGCCTTTGGTTTGACGGCAACTGGTCCAAGCCCGCAGGCACAGACTGGGAAGAAGATAAGCTTTATGAGGTTATCCGCCGTCACCAGCCCGATGCGATCATTGTTAACAACACAGGTCTTGATGCAAGAGGCGCAGTTGGTAACCCTGAAATTGACAGCGTAACGTTTGAGCAGGGAAGACCCTCTCCTATGGACCGCGAGGGTATGCCCAAATATCTCGCGGCTGAAATGTGCCATACAATGAACGACCACTGGGGATTCGGTAAGTGTGACCTTAACTATAAGAGTCTTCCCGATATGATCGAAACACTTTGCGCTTGCCGTAAGGTTGGTGCAAACTATCTTCTTAACGTAGGCCCCGAGGGCGACGGTAAGATTCCCGATATGCAGAAGACAATGATCGAGGCTATGGGAACTTGGATCAAGGAATGCGGTCAGATCATTTACGAGGGTAAGCCCAGCAAGATCGAGGGCGAATATAAGAACTTTGCTCTTGAAGCAAACGGCAAGGCATATCTCTTTATCCACGGACTTAACGTTCTTGGCAGTGCGCACGTAATCGTTGCAGGAGGCGGACTTGGATATAAGTATTTCAAGAAGGTAAACCGCAAGGTTAAGAGCGCTAAGTGGACAGATAACGGTGAAAACCTTGAGTTTGTTCAGAACGGCGAGCACCTTTGGGTAAATGCAACAGGCTTCCCCTACGGATGCAACTTTGTTGTTCGTGTTATGGAAGTTGAGTTTGAGGACTAATATCAGCTAACCGTTAATGACCGCACCACTACGGTGCGGTCATTTTAAACAAAATAGACGGCATCTCGATGGTAATTTTGGTCAATTAAATAATTATAAAAAAAGATAAAAAATCTATTGACAACAGTAAACAAAAATGTTATTATATTAAAGCTGAGTTTCACGCGGGTGTAGTTCAGTGGTAGAACTCCAGCCTTCCAAGCTGGCCATGTGGGTTCGATTCCCATCACCCGCTCCAAAATCAGTATGTGCCTTTAGCTCAGCCGGATAGAGCAACTGCCTTCTAAGCAGTAGGTCGCAGGTTCGAATCCTGCAAGGCACGCCATATGGTGGGTGTAGCTCAGTTGGTTAGAGCGTCAGGTTGTGGCCCTGAAGGCCGTGGGTTCGAATCCCATCATTCACCCCATATAACAAAAAAAGCACCTAATGGTGCTTTTTTTGTTATATAGAGTGAATATTATACGGGATTCGAAAGGGCGGTCACATCGCGTAGCGGTGACAAAAACTCCTGAGAGGAGTTTTTAGCCCGTAGCGCCAAGCTGACCACGAGAGAGCACAGCACTAACCCACGAGAGAGCCGAAATGCATTTCGGCGTTAACTTCAAACGGGATTCGAAAGCGTACCTCGTACCTCGCGTGAAGAATTCAAGCCTCGTGTTTAGTAGGCGAGGTACCCCAAAAGCTACGCTTTTGCAAAGTTCAGCTTAGGCGCGACTAAAATGCTCCGGTGGAGCATTTTTAGCCCGTAGCGCCAAGCTGACCACGAGAGAGCACAGCACTAACCCACGAGAAGGCGAAAATGCATTTTCGCAAGAGAGCGTTAGTAATCGAAAGACATCCGAAAGGATTTCTTTTTTGTTATATGGGGTGAATATTATACGGGATTCGAAATCGCATCTCGCGTAAAATGGCTTGTAGGGGAGGATATCATCCTCCCGTTTTTAATATCTCATTTAAATTTCTACTGGTGATTTGTGCGAGAAAATGGTCTGTTTTGCTTCACAATAACGCCGTCTGCCTTTTGTTAACAGCATCAAACCCGTTTATTTACACATTATTTATTGTTTTGCAGACAAAAATATAGTATCATTTAAAATGAGTAAAGATGGGAGGAATGGCAGTGTTTGGATATATAAAGCCTGTAAAGCCCGAACTTAAGGTTCGCGAGCTTGAATA